>JBLNBI010000420.1:0-5667 GCA_050259815.1 Actinomycetota bacterium
CTGCCGCAACTGATCGGCGCCCGACGCGAGACCGGCAAGCCCCAGGTGGACGTGTCCTTCCCCGAGATCGAAAAGTTCGACGCCATGCCCGCCGCCACGGTGGAAGGGGCCTCGGCTTTCGTTTCCATCATGGAAGGCTGCTCCAAGTTCTGCACCTACTGCATCGTGCCCTTCACCCGCGGCGACGAAGTGTCGCGGCCCATGGAAGACATCCTGGCCGAGATCGCCAATCTCACGCAGCAAGGCGTGAAGGAAGTGAACCTGCTCGGCCAGAACGTGAACGCCTATCGCGGCAAGCTGGGCGACAAGGAAGGCGAAGCGGATCTGGCTTTCCTGATCGAGACCATCGCCGAGATGCCCGGCATCGAACGCATCCGCTACACCACGTCGCACCCGCGCGAGATGACCCAGCGCATCATCGACACCTACATCAAGGTGCCCAAGCTGGTGTCCCATCTGCACCTGCCCGTGCAAGCCGGTTCCGACCGGGTGCTGGCGGCCATGAAGCGGGGCTACACGGCCATCGAGTACAAGTCCCTCATCAGGAAGCTGCGGGCGGTGCGGCCGGACATTTCCATGTCCTCGGACTTCATCGTCGGCTTCCCCGGCGAGACCGAGGAGGATTTCGAAAAGACCATGAAGCTCATCGACGACGTGGGCTTCGATACCTCCTTCTCCTTCATCTACAGCCCCCGCCCCGGCACGCCGGCGGTGGAACTGGACGACAGCACGCCTGCCGAAGTCAAGTCGGCCCGGCTCTCCCGGCTGCAGAAGCGCATCGAGGAGCAGGCCCAGGCCATCAGCGAAGCCATGGTCGGCAGCATCCAGCGGGTGTTGGTGGAAGGGCCGTCGAAGAAGGATGCCGGCGAACTCGCGGGCCGTACCGACAACAACCGGGTGGTGAATTTTGTCGGCAATCCGCGGCTGATCAACACCTTCGTGGAGGTGCGCATCACGGCGGCGCTCCCCCACAGCCTGAGAGGCGAAATCGTCACTCGTGAAACCTAACGTACCCCCCAAGAGCCGGCCGGTGGACATCGTCCTCTCGCCGGTGGACAACACCCTGCTCGCCAACCTGTGCGGCGCCCTGGACGAGAACATCCGCCAGATCGAGACCGCCTTCGACGTGGCCATCGCCCGCCGGGGCGAGCGCTTCACGGTGCGGGGCGAGCAGGCCAGCCGGGCCGTCCAGGCCATCCAGCACTTCTACGCCCTGGCCCGGGAGCCCCTGTCGGTGGACGACATCCAACTTGGCCTCATTGAGCTGACCAATGCCCCGGTGCGCCGGGTTTCGACCGCCGAAGGGCCGGTGGACGGCCCCCAACTGGTCACCCGCAAGGCCGAACTCCACGGCCGCACCCCGCGCCAGATCGACTACCTGAAAGCCATCCAGGCCCACGATATCACCTTCGGCATCGGCCCTGCCGGCACCGGCAAGACCTATCTCGCCGTGGCCAGCGCCGTGGATGCCTTCGAGCGGGACATGGTGGAACGCATCATCCTCACCCGCCCGGCGGTGGAAGCCGGCGAGCGCCTGGGCTTCCTGCCCGGCGATCTGGCCCAGAAGGTGGACCCGTACCTGCGCCCCCTTTACGACGCCCTCTACGACCTGATGGGCTACGACCGGGTGTCCAAGCTCTACGAAAAGGGCGCCATCGAGATCGCGCCCCTCGCTTTCATGCGGGGTAGGACCCTGAACCACGCCTTCATCATCCTGGACGAGGCCCAGAACACCACGCCGGAGCAGATGAAGATGTTCCTCACCCGCATCGGCATTGGCGCCAAGGCCGTGGTCACCGGGGACCTGACCCAGGTGGACCTGCCCAAGGGCCAGAAGAGCGGCCTGCGGGAGTGCCGGGAAGTCCTTGCCGACGTTCGGGGCCTGGCCTTTACCGAATTCCTCAAAGAAGACGTGGTGCGCCACCCCCTGGTGGCCCGCATCGTCGCCGCCTACGAAAGCCATCATGCCGCCCAGCCAAAGACTTAACCTTTCCGTGCAATATGCCTGCAACAAGGATGGCGTACCTTCCCGGGATTCCATCCGGCGCTGGGCCCGGGCGGCCCTCACCGGCGGCGGCGAAGTGACCGTGCGCTTCGTGGAGCCCGACGAGGGCCAGGAGTTGAACCGGGAATACCGGGGCAAGGACTACGCCACCAACGTCCTCTCCTTCCCCTACGAGACCGAGCCCGTGGTCATGGGCGACATGGTCATCTGCCCGGCCGTGGTCGAGCGGGAAGCGGCGGAGCAGGGAAAGCAGGTGGAGGCCCACTACGCCCATCTGGTGGTGCATGGTATGCTGCATTTACAAGGCTGGGACCATGACGATGACGTCGAGGCCCAGGACATGGAAAACAAAGAAAGGGAGATTCTCGCTGCCCTCGGCTATCCCGACCCCTATGCATCGGAGTTGGCCCCGGCAGTCTCTTGACCATATGGACAGTTCCAGTAGTAAACCGGGATTCCTAGAACGACTCTCATCCCTGCTGCTGCGCGAGCCTGAAGACCGCGAGCAGCTCCTCCAGCTCCTGCACTCGGCCTACGAGAAGAACCTTCTCGACGCCGACGCCCTCACCATCATCGAGGGCGCCCTGGCGGCCTCCGAAACCCGCGTCACCGACGTCATGGTTCCCCGGGCCCAGATGGACGTCATCGACGTCGGCGAACCCATGAGCGACATCATCCCGGTGGTCATCGACACCGCCCACTCCCGCTTTCCGGTGGTGGACGGGGATCGGGACAACGTCCTCGGCGTCCTTCTCGCCAAGGACCTGCTGCGCATCCATACCGAGAAGGAATTCGACCTGCGGGACTGGCTGCGGCCAGCCGTCTTCATCCCGGAATCCAAGCGCCTCAATGTGCTGCTCCGGGAATTCCGGGTATCCCGCAACCACATGGCCATCGTGGTGAACGAATACGGCGGCGTCGCCGGCCTAGTCACCATCGAGGACGTGCTGGAGCAGATCGTCGGCGACATCGAGGACGAATACGACTTCGACGAGGCCCACGACAACATCCGCCTGGATTCCACCGGCCGCTACCGGGTCAAGGCCCGTACCGAGATCGAGGACTTCAACGAAGCCTTCAAGACCCAGTTCTCCGATGAGGAATTCGACACCGTCGGCGGCCTGGTGCTGCGCCACTTGGGGCGGGTCCCCAAGCGCAACGAAGTGCTGGACATCGAAGGCCTGCGCTTCCAGGTCCTGCGGGCCGACAGCCGCCGCCTCTATACCCTGCTGGTGGACCCCGCCGGGGTTCCGGGCACGGGCACCCAGGGTTGATCCTCGACCGCTTCCCGGTCCGCCTGGGGGCGGCTGCCATCCTGGGGGCGGCGGGGGTTTTCGCCTTCGCGCCGTTCGGGCTGTTCTGGCTGGCGCCTCTGGTCTGCTTCGGCTT
This sequence comes from Actinomycetota bacterium, assembly GCA_050259815.1. GTDB lineage: Bacteria > Pseudomonadota > Gammaproteobacteria > Burkholderiales > Rhodocyclaceae > JAGTRP01. Next base: position 3,395 of record JBLNBI010000420.1, read on the forward strand.
CTTCCTCCTCCTGCGCCGGGCTGCCGGCGTCCGGGAATCCTTCCTGGTGGGCTGGGCCTTCGGGGCCGGCTTCTTCCTGCTGGGCGTCTCCTGGGTCTATGTGAGCCTCTCGGTCTTCGGCGGCATGCCGCCCTGGCTGGCCGGATTCGCCACCTTCCTGTTCTGCTTCGCCCTGGGGCTGTTCCCGGCCCTCGTGGCGGCGATCTTCAAGCGCTGGCAGCCGGAAGGCGTGGTGCGCCAGGCCCTGTTCTTCGCAGCCCTCCTGATGCTGGCCGACTGGCTGCGGGGCTGGCTGTTCACCGGCTTCCCCTGGCTGGCCCTCGGCTATTCCCAGGCCACCCCGAGTCCTCTGGCGGGTTTTGCGCCCATCCTCGGGGTCCATGGCCTGGGGTTCCTGGTCGCTGCCGCCGGCGCCTTGCTGGCCCGTTGGCGGATCGGGGTTCCCGTGCTGGTTGCCCTGGTGGCGGCCGGTTTCGGCCTCAAGCAGGTGGCCTGGACCGAGCCGGCGGGCGAGCCGGTGTCCGTGGCCCTGGTCCAGGGCAACATTCCCCAGGAAATGAAATTCAGGCCGGAGCATTTCGTCCGAACCCTGCTCACCTACCGGGATATGGTCGCCGCCAACCCGGCCAAGCTCACGGTCCTGCCGGAAACCGCCTTTCCGGCCTTTCTGGACCAGATTCCTCCCGACTTCCTGGACGGCATGAAGCGCCTCGCCGCCCGCCAGGGGGGAGACCTGATCGTCGGCGCGGCGACGGGCGAACGGGAATACTGGAACAGCGCCGCCACCTTCGGCGCCTCTCCCACCCAGGTCTATAGCAAAACCCATCTGGTGCCCTTCGGGGAATTCATTCCCCCTGGATTCGCCTGGTTCATGGCCATGGCCAACATCCCCATGTCGTCCTTCTCCCGCGGGGCGGAGGTCCAGCCGCCCTTTGCCGTGGCCGGCCAGCGGGTGGCAGCCAACATCTGCTACGAGGACGCCTTCGGGGAAGAGATCATCCGCGCCCTCCCGGAGGCGACGCTGCTGGTGAACATGTCCAATACCGCCTGGTTCGGCAGGTCCTTGGCCCAGCCCCAGCATTTGCAGATTTCCCAGATGCGCGCCCTGGAAACCGGCCGGCCCATGCTGCGGGCCACCAACACGGGCATGACCGCCGTGGTGGCGCCGGACGGTACGGTCCAGGCCGCCCTGGAGCCTTTCACCATCGGCGTGTTGAAGGCCGAGGTGCAGGGCTACCGAGGTCTGACCCCGTACGCCCGCTTCGGCAACTGGCCGGCTTTGCTGCTGGTATGGGGAATCCTGCTGCTTACCGCTGTTCCCGGTATCCAGATCGGCCGCAAAACCAAGTAAAATCCGAAGCTTTCCGTCATTCCGAAAGTGTTCAGATGAGCACCAAGCCAACTTTTCAGGAAGTCATCCTGCGTTTGCAGGCTTTCTGGGACAAGCAGGGATGCGCCCTGCTGCAGCCGTACGACATCGAAGTCGGCGCCGGCACCTTCCACACCGCCACCTTCCTGCGCGCCATCGGCCCGGAGCCCTGGTTCGCCGCCTACGTCCAGCCCTCCCGCCGCCCCAAGGACGGCCGCTATGGCGAAAACCCGAACCGCATGCAGCACTACTACCAGTACCAGGTGGTGCTGAAGCCTTCACCGGACAATATTCAGGAACTCTATCTCCAGTCCCTCGAAGCCCTCGGTATCGACCTTAAGGAACATGACGTGCGCTTCGTCGAGGACGACTGGGAATCCCCGACCCTGGGCGCCTGGGGCCTCGGCTGGGAAGTCTGGCTGGACGGCATGGAAGTGACCCAGTTCACCTATTTCCAGGAAGTCGGTTCCCTCACCTGCAAGCCGGTGCTGGGCGAAATCACCTACGGCCTGGAGCGCCTGGCCATGTACCTCCAGGGCGTCGAGAACGTCTATGACCTGGTGTGGGCCAAGAACGACCACATGACCGTCACCTACGGTGACGTCTTCCACCAGAACGAGGTGGAGCAGTCCAAGTACAACTTCGAGCATTCCAATGTGGAAATGCTCTTCCGCCACTTCACCGATCACGAGTCCGAAGCCAAGCGCCTGATGGGCCTGTCCCTGCCGCTGCCGGCCTTCGAGCAGGTGATGAAGTGCTCCCACACCTTCAACATGCTGGACGCCCACGGCGCCATTTCGGTGACCGAGCGGGCCGCCTACATCGGCCGCGTCCGGGCCCTGGCCCGGGAAGTGGCCCAGGCCTATTACAACTCCCGCGAAGCCCTGGGCTTCCCGATGTGCAA
>JBLNBI010000421.1:0-4709 GCA_050259815.1 Actinomycetota bacterium
CCTTGTCGTTCCACTTGGTGATCTTGCCCAGGTAGATGTCGGCCAGGACGGCGCCGGTCAGGCGGATCGCCCCGGGCTGGATGCCGGGAATATTCACCACCGGCACGACGCCGCCGATCACCGTCGGAAACTGGGTGAGGCCGCCCTTGTCCAGGTCCTCGACCTTGAGGGGCATGTCGGAGGCGCCGAAATCCACGGTCTTGGCATTGATCTGCTTGATGCCGCCGCCGGAGCCGATGGACTGGTAGTTGATCTTGTTGCCGGTGGCCTTCTGGTAGGCATCGGCCCACTTGGCGTAGATGGGAGCGGGGAAAGAAGCGCCGGCGCCGGTGATCTCGGCAGCCTGGGCGGCAGCGGCGGCGCCAGCCAGGGAAACGGCAAGCATCGTCGCGCGGAAAAACTGGAATTTACGCAGCATCTGGTGTTCCTCTATGATTGACCAAATTCTTGCTTTGACCGGCCCGCGGATTCGATATTACCGGGACCGAACTCTCTTTCAATTGAGAGCGAGGACAGTCTAAGCTGCAAATATTACAAATCTGTGACGCCACCCCCGACAGCAGAAAACCATTACTAAAGTGATAGGATGAGGTAGTTCGACAGATCAGGACGCTATGCTCAATTGGATTACATCCCGCCTCGGCGGCTCTTCTTCCGGCGACTCCAGCCACCCGCTGGGTACCGACAAGAATATCGACACTTTCCTGGCGGAAATCCCGACCATCCAGCCCCAGCGCACTCTGCGGGAACTGACCGAATGGATCGGGGACTCGTCGAGCTTCATCGATCCGCTGCCCCTTGCCCAGGCGACCCGGGCCCTGGAGCGGCTGGATGAATTCGCCCAGGACGCCATTGCCCGCTGCTGGGCTGAAATGCTGGCCGACGCCCAGAAGAACCGTCCCATCCTGGTGGAAGCCAACGCCGTCAAGGCCTACCTGACCGGCAGCCATGCCTGCAACCGGAAGATACTTGCCCGCCTTTCCGCCCATGAGGAGTTGGGCCAGGACAAGCGCCAGCTGGCCCGCTTCGCGGCCCGGGCCATGCATAACTGGGTCACCCTCAAGAAACTGAACCGCCTGACCTACCAGGCCGCCGAGCCCGCCTGGTGGACCGAGGCCCACGACCTGCTGCGCGAGGCCCGGGACCTGGGCACGGCCCACCTGACCGGAGCCATCTATCCACGCCACCAGCTCCTGTCCAGCGTCCAGAAGGAATACCAGATCGGCGTGCTGTTCGAGACGGCCCCCCTCACCAACCTGGCGGTGGGCGAGATCGACGCGGCCGACCGGCTGGTGCGCTGGATCGAGCCCCATTGCCGGTTCTCCGATACCCGCTCGACCCTCACGCCCTTCTACATCGTGCCCGAGGGGGGCAACGCTCCCGCCCGCTGGCAGGAGGACGACGTCTATCCGCCGGGAACCCGCTTCTTCGGCATCGCCCAGGGGCAGGCCCAACTGACCCAGCTGAGCGCCTCCATCACCCGGGACCAGGCGGTGCCGGAGTGGCTGGCCGCCAGCGGCTGCAGCCGCCAGCACATCCTCCAGCTCCTGCAGAAGCTCATCGCCAACTGGTCCGCCACCCCGCCCAGCCGCAAGCATCCGCGGGTCACGGCCAAGGGCACCATCCGGGTGGTCAATGGCCTGGACATGGTGCGGCGCATGCTGGCCGCCTCGGAATTCGCCCGCTCGGGCCGGGACCTGGACTACGACATCTACCTGAACAATTTCCACGCCCGCCACCGGGAACACGCGGTGGTCACGGACACCCCGCCGCCTCCGCCCAAGACACCCATGGACGTGCTACGGCTCCTGGAAACCGCCGGCGACCTGCAGATGATGGAACACTGGGAAATCATCGACATCAGCCGCGGCGGCATGGGGGTGCGCTTCACCGCCCGGCGCCCCTGGCAGCGCATCGGCGCCCTGATCGCCTACCGCCTGGAGGACGAACTGAACTGGCATGTGGCCGTCATCCGCCGCCTGGGTTCCAGCCATGGCAAGCCCAATGCGGGCCTCACCTGTTTCGGCGGGACGCCCATGTCGTCCCAGGTCCGGCTGGCATCCACCATCCATGAATCCAACACCTGGGCCGTCCGCACCCAGGATACCTCCGGCGAAGGCTGGCACAACGCCGTCCTGCTCTCCCAGGAAGCCAAGCTCCTCATGGTGCCGAGCGGCATCTTCTCGCCGGAGCGGCCCATCCAGCTGTCTGTCGAAGGCAAGTGGCGGATTGCCCGTCTGGTGAAGCTGATGAGCCGGGGAACGGATTACGACCTGGTCAGCTACCTGGAAGACGACAAGACCCAGGCCGCGTTATAGAAGGATTTCCCCGGCCCGACGGTCCAGGGAAATCCGCCGGCCGCTTACTTGCCGGACTTGGAAGGCCGCCCGGTCTTGATGACCTCCACCTTCTGCATGGTAGCCACCAGTTCGGCATCCCCCAGGGCAACCAGGAGGGCCACGCCGGCCCGCAGGAGTTCGCTCTTCTTCGCCACCACGCCCTTGGCCACCAGGCGCTTCTTCAGCTCTGCCAGCTGGCTGTACTCGTTTTCCGGCATGGTGAAGCTGTCCCGCACCAGCTTGGCCTTCTTGGCCTTGGGCGCCTTCGCATCCTTGTCGGCCTTGGGTTTTTCGGCCTTCGCCGGCTTGCCCAGGGGCTTCTCGATCTTCACCGCCTGGGCCGCCGCCAGGGCCTTGGCCAGGGCTTCCTTGGAGGCCTGGACCGCCGGATCCAGCGGCTTGGCGGCCGGTTTGGCGGCCGGTTTGGCCGGAGCCTTCCGGGCTGGCGCGGCCTTGGTTGCCACCGGTTTGGCCGCTGGCCTAGGGGCAGTCTTCACAGCGGGCTTGGGAGCAGCCTTGGCGGCCGGAGCAGGCGCCTGGGCGGCAGAGGATGCGGAAACGGCGGTGTTCTTCTTGGTGGTTGCCATGGCATTGTCCTGAGTTTGTACGGCACATACCGTATAAACAGTATATACCGTTTAATCCCATAGAAAAGTTACCGTTCGGTGAAGGTAAAATACGCAGGGTTCACTCTCAGGAAACCCACCATGACTCAGGACGAACTCAAGCAGGCGGTGGCCCAGGCGGCCGCCGACTACGTGGCCAAGCACGCCCCCGAAGGCTCCGTCATCGGCGTCGGCACCGGCTCCACGGCCAATTTCTTCATCGATGCCCTGGCGCCGCTCAAAGCGAAGTACCGGGGCGCCGTGGCCAGCTCCGAAGCCACCCGAAAGCGCCTGGAAGGCCATGGCTTCACCGTCCTCGACCTCAACGACGTGGACGACATTCCCGTCTATGTGGATGGAGCCGACGAAATCGACCACGGCATGAACATGATCAAGGGCGGCGGCGCCGCCCTCACCCGGGAGAAGATCGTTTCCGCCGTGGCCAGGACCTTCGTCTGCATCGCCGACGGCTCCAAGCTGGTGGATACCCTGGGCAAGTTCCCCCTGCCGGTGGAAGTCATCCCCATGGCCAGCGCCTACGTGGCCCGGGAACTGGCCAAGCTGGGCGGCGAGCCGGTGCTGCGCCAGGGCGTGGTCACCGACAACGGCAATGTGATCATCGACGTCAAGGGCCTGTCCATCACCGACCCGAAGGGCCTGGAAGCCCGCATCAACCAGATCGTCGGCGTGGTCACCAACGGCCTGTTCGCGGTGCGGGGCGCCGATGTCCTGCTTCTCGGCACTTCCGAGGGCGTGAAGACCTTCTCCTAAGTCGGATCCGGGCCCAGCTCAGCAGAGCCGGGCCGCCATCTCGGCCAGCGGGCGGCGGCGCTCGACGAAGACCGTCCCGCCCCCCTGCTTCTTGGCCTGCTTCTTGGCGCTTGAAGCGGCGGCCGCCACCTCCCTGTGGGAGTCGTAGAGCCCCGCCTCCACCCGCAGCGCCCCGATGGAAAGGGACGGCAGGGTCTGGAAGACCAGCTCCCCCCGGCGGTTCTCGGCCATGTAGCCGCCCCGCCTCCCGTCCTCGTCATTGACCATGCCGTCCATGCCCTCGGCGAAGCGGCGGACGATCTCTTCGCAACGCTTTTCCCAGTCCGTACTCTGGAACAGGATGACGAAATCGTCGCCCCCCACGTGGCCGACGAAATCCAGCCGGGGATCGGCCACCTCCCGCAGGATGCGCCCCAGGAGCTGGATGACGTCGTCCCCCCGCCGATAGCCGTAGGTGTCGTTGTAGGGCTTGAAATTGTCGATGTCGGCGTAGCAGGCGGCGAAGAAGCCGCCGGCCTCCAGCAGCCGGTCGATATGCTCGTTGATGGGCACATTGCCCGGCAGCTGGGTGAGGGGGTTGGCGTAGCGGGCGGCGCTGATCTGCATTTCCGTGATCAGGGCCATGAGGTTGTGGCTGCTGCCCACCCCCAGGTAGCCGCCCTCGCTGGTGACGATGAAACCGTCCATCAGGTAGCGCTTGTCGGCCCGGGCCAGCATGAGGCCCAGTTCCTGGACCGTGGCGTGCTGGTCCACGATGAGGGGGGCGGCATCCATGAACTTGGTGCACGGCTTGCGGCCGTAGAGGTCCCGCCAGAAGGGGCGGGCCAGTTGGTCGAAGACCGCCTGCCGGGTGATGAGCCCCACCGGCGCGGTGCCCAGCACCACAGGCAGGACGTCGATGTCCGGTTCCGCCTCGAAGCGCTCGATGATGTGGTCGTTCACCGTTTCCGGCGCCACCGGCCGGATGTACTCGGCCAGGGTCTGGGCCGTGGGG
>JBLNBI010000422.1:0-13626 GCA_050259815.1 Actinomycetota bacterium
CTGATGTTCTCCTGCATCGGCCGCGGCCCCCTCTTCTACGGGGATGACGACCGGGACCTGGCCGCCTTCAGGAGCCGCTTTCCCGGCGTACCCCTCATCGGCGCCTACGGCAGCAGCCAGATTGCCCCCGCCGGCCGGGCCAACCGGCAATGGCAGAATTCAGTGATTACCGCCCTTTTCGAGGCCGACCATGTTTAATCCCTCCCGCGAACAGGTGCGCCGCTTCTTCTGCGACGCCTGGAAGAAGCACCTGGACCGCCTGCCCCTGGTAGGCGCCGAAGTGACCGCCGTGGACATCATCGCCCGCCACCCTGAATACCACGATCTGCTCTCCAGCGCCGAAGGCGCCCTGGACAAGGAATGGACGCCGGAATCCGGGCAGATGAACCCCTTCCTCCACCTCTCCCTGCATCTGGCCATTTTCGAGCAGGTGAGCATCGACCAGCCGCCGGGCATCCGGGCCGCCTTCGAGGCCCTGCGGGCCCGCCTCGACCCCCACGGGGCCGAGCACGCCATCCTGGAATGCCTGGGGGAAACCATCTGGCGCGCCCAGCGGGAAGGCCGCCCCATGGACGCCCAGGCCTACGTCGAAGCGGTCCGGCGCGCCGCGGGCCTTATCTGAGGGGCTGCCCTATGGAGCGCCGGAAGATATTGAAGGGAATCGCCGCCCTGGCGGCCATGGAGTCCGTGGCCGGGATCGCCCGGGCGATGGGCAACCGGCCGGTCAAGCCGGGGGTTTACCGGGTATCCGGCCAGGTGAGCATCAACGGCAAGCCGGCCCAGGAAGGAATGGCGGTGGCGGCCGGCGACACCATCGTCACCGGCCCCGGAAGCGAAGTCATCTACGTGGTCGGCCAGGATGCCTTCCTGCAGCGGGACAACTCCACGGTGAGCCTGGTGGGCGAAGGGGTGAAGACGGTGCTGCGCATCTTCACCGGCAAGCTCCTGTCGGTCTTCGCCAAGGGTGACAAGCGCATCGAGACGGCCACCGCCACCATCGGCATCCGGGGCACCGGATGCTACATCGAATCGGCGCCGGAGCGGGTCTATTTCTGCCTGTGCTACGGCCGCGCCGAGGTGTCGCCCCTGGCCGACCCCGGCCACATCGAGAACATCGAGACCCGCCACCACGACCATCCCATCTACATCCACCGGGATGGCCAGCGGATGATGGTACCGGCCACCGTGGCCAACCACACCGACGCGGAGCTGACCCTGCTGGAGGGCCTGGTGGGGCGCTACCCGCCCTTCTACGGCCAGAGCGGGAGCTACTGAAGAGCCTTCGGGCTCAGTGTTTGTGCTCCATCATGGGAGCAGCAGCAGGCGCCATGGGCCGAACCACCTTAGCCTCCACCTTCTTGCTGCTGCCGTCGTCGAATTCCAGGGAGATGGGCACCACGTCCCCTTCCTTCATGGGGGCCTTGAGGTCGATGAGCATGATGTGCAGGCCGCCCGGCTTCAGCACCGCCTCGCCCTTGGCCTTGATGTCGATAGCCGGCACGGGACGCATCTTCATCACGCCGCCGTCGTTCACATGGCTGTGCATCTCGGTGATCTTGGAGGCGGGATTGTCCGCCTTCACCAGCTTCACGTCCTTGTCGCCGTTGTTCTTCAGCACCATGAAGGCGCCGGTGGCCGGTGCGCCCGGGGGCGCCAGGCGCACATAGGGATCCTGGACCGAAACCTGGTCGGCGGCCGCCGCCAGAACGCCGGCGCTGAACAGCAGGCCGGCCGCCAAGAGGGAAATCCTGACCATCGTTTTCTCCTTGTTGGTATTACTTCGAGTTCAGACGCTTGCGCACTTCCAGCGCCACCTGTTCCGGGGTGGAACCGAAAGGAATGCGGCCCAGGAAAGTACCGTCCGGGCCGATGAGATGGGTCTCGGCGGTGTGATCCACCGAATAGCCGGCCGCCGAGGCGCTCTCGTGCTTGGCGTAATAGACGCCGTACTGCTTCGCCACCCTGGCCACCTCCCCCGGAGCGCCCGTCACTCCGACCAGGGACGGATGGAAGAAGGCCACGTATTCTTTGAGATGGGTCAGCGTATCCCGTTCCGGGTCCACCGATACGAAGATGGCTGCCGTCCGCTTGGCTTCGTCAGGTGTCAGCAGCTTGAGCGCCGCGGCGGTCCCCGCCAGGGAAGTCGGGCAGATGTCCGGGCAGTAGGTATAGCCGAAGCTCAGCAGCACCACCTTCCCACGATAGTCCTTGAGGGAAACCGGGCCGTCGGCGGACAGCAGGGAGAAATCGCCTCCGGCCGGGCCCGAGTTCGCGGCCGGCGAGCCCGGGTTCCAGAACAGGGCGAGCCCCGCCACCAGGGCGCCAAGGACAAGGGCGACGGCGATCAGGAGGCGTTGGGACATGGGCTTACTTGTGATTGGAAACGAAACGGAAGGGGACGGCGATGCGCTCCCGGTCGGTTTCCACCACCAGGGTCGCCTGCCAGTCCATGGTGCCGGTCACGCAGACCGGCAGGGTCCCCTGCCCGGTGAAGCGCCCGCCGCCGGCGGCCTGGAGTTGGGGCCGGTTGAGTCCCATGTTCATGTCCACCCCGGCGAAATCCACTTCGACCTTGGAAGCCTCGCGGCCGGTCACCTCCGCCTCCAGTTGCAGGGGCGCCACCATGGGGATGGGGCGGGGCGTGATGGAAAAGCGCACCGTCCCGCCCCCAGGCAGGGTGGCTTCACAAGGGGCACGCTGAAGATCGCAGCCGGGCGCCGGCTGGACGGTGACGTCGGCCTTCTGCAGCAGGAGGGGGGACAGCTTGTAGCCGACGACGACGACCAGGCCGATGAGGATGATGCCGATGACGTCGATGAGGAGCTTTTTGTTCACGAACTGAAGTCAGGCTGGGAAAGGGGTCCGCAATTGTCCGCCATCGGCTGGCGGGCAGGAACGGCGGACAGGGGATTTTTTCACAGGCGCGGCACAACGGGCCCTGCGGCATATTGTCGCAGCCGTCAGGCGCCGTTCAATCGATCGCGGATCAAGTTCAGGAGCCGCAGCCCCTGTTCCAGGTCTGCGTCCGGGATATTGTCCATCAGTTCGGCCCGCAGCCCGGTGATGATGGCCCTGACCTGTTCCAGGACGGGCTTGGCCTCTTCCGTCAGGATGACCCGCTTGAAGCGGCGGTCCCGGGAAACGCACTGGCGCTTCACCAGCCCTTCGGATTCCAACCGATCTAGCAGACGGACCAGGGTCGGCCCCTCGATGCCGAGCTGTTCGGCCAGTTCGGACTGGACCAGGCCGTCCGGAAAGCGGGACAGGTGCCAGAGGGCCTGCCAGGTGGCCTGGCTGAGACCCAGGGGCCGCAGGCGTTCATTGACCCGCGCCCGCCAGATGCGGGCGCAGTCGCCAATGGCCGGTCCGAAGAGTTCCCGGGGATTTTTGTGCAAAGATAGTCCGTGCATCTATTCCTGATGAACGATACAAGGTAGCATTGATTGCTTAGCATTGCTATCTAATTCGAAGCTCCGATCAAACCGGGGCCGGACTTCCACACCTCCTCTGGGGCGCATCCAGATGAAAAAATTCAAGACTCCGCTCCTGGTGGCCCTGCTGGCCGCCGTGATCGGTTCCACTTATTGGTATTTCAACGCCGCCGGCAAGACCGCTGCCAACAATGCCCCCAAGGCCGCCGGCCCGGTGCCGGTGACCGTCGCCAAGGCCACCGCCGGCGAGGTGCCGGTGTTGCTGGAGGTAGTAGGCCGGGCGGAGGCCTATGAGAGCGTCTCGATGAAGTCCCGGGTGGACGGCCAGGTAGAGAGCGTCGCCTACACCGAGGGCCAGCAGGTCAAGCAGGGGGACGTGCTGCTGCGCCTCGATCCGGGCGATTTCAACGCCAAGCTCCTCCAGGCGGAAGCCAACCTCGCCAAGGACCAGGCCCTCCTTGCCAAGGCCCGGGCCGATGTCGAACGCTACGTTTCCCTGAAGAGCCGCGGCTTCGTTTCCGAGGAGAAGGTCAACGAAGTGCGCACAGCCGAGGCCGCCGCCGTCGCCACCGTCAAGGCCGACGAGGCGGCGGTCCAGCTCGCCCGGCTCCAGCTCTCCTACACCACCCTGCGCGCCCCCTTCTCCGGGGTGGTCGGCGCCCGGCTGGTCTTCCCCGGCTCCTCGGTCAAGGTCAATGACACGGTTCTGGCCGTGCTCAACCGGGTCCAGCCCCTCTACGTCACCTTCTCGGTGCCGGAAAAGCATCTCCAGAAGCTGCGCCAGGCCATGGGCGCCGGCCCCATGAAGGTGCTGGTCCGCCTGCCCGGCGGCCGGGGGGAGCCCATCGAGGGCCAGGCCCGCTTCCTGGACAACGCCGTTGATGCCGCCACCGGCACCATCCAGATGAAGGCCCTCCTGGACAACAAGGTTGAGAAGCTCACCCCGGGCCAATTCCTGAACGTGGCCATGACCCTCGACAAGCTGGACAACGCCGTCCTGGTGCCGGCCGACGCCGTGCAGCAGGGCAACGACGGGAACTTCCTTTACGCGGTGAAGCCCGACAACACCGTCGAGCTGCGCAAGATCGACGTCCAGGCCACCTACCGGGGCATGGCCGCCATCGGCAAGGGCGTGGCCGCAGGCGATACCGTGGTCACCGACGGCCAGCTGCGGCTGACTCCCGGCGCCACCGTGAAGGCCAAGGGTCCGGAAACCGACAAGGCCGCCGCCCAGCCCAAGCCCGCCGCTTAAGCAAAGATACGCTCCATGAACCTGCCCGAACTGTGCATACGCCGCCCGGTGATGACCACGCTGCTCATGGCGGCGTTCCTCATCTTCGGCATCATCGGCTACCGCTCCCTGCCCGTCTCCGAGCTCCCGACGGTGGATTTCCCCACCATTTCGGTGACCGCAAACCTGCCGGGCGCCTCGCCGGAAACCATGGCGGCGGCGGTGGCGACGCCCCTGGAAGGGCAGTTCTCCACCATTTCGGGCCTGGATTCCATGACCTCCACCAGCGCCCAGGGCTCCACCAGCATCACCCTCCAGTTTTCCCTGGACCGGGACATCGACGCCGCCGCCCAGGACGTCCAGGCGGCCATTTCCGCCGCCCTGCGCCGGCTGCCCCAGAACATGCCGACGCCGCCTTCCTTCCGCAAGGTGAACCCGGCCGACTCGCCCATCTACTACATCGCCCTGTCCTCCCCCACCCTGCCCCTTTCCCTGGTCAATGAATACGCGGAAACCCAGTTGGCCCAGCGGCTTTCCACCATTCCCGGGGTGGCCCAGGTGCAGATTTTCGGCTCCCAGAAATTCGCCGTCCGGGTCCAGGCCAATCCGGACCAGCTGGCCGCCCGGGGCATCGGCATCGACGAACTCCAGCAGGCCCTGACCCAGAACAACGTGAACCAGCCGGTGGGCCAACTGGACGGCAGCCGGCAGTCCTTCGCCATCAAGGACAACGGCCAGCTCACCAACGCCGACGCCTACCGCTCCCTGATCGTCTCCTGGCGCAACGGCGCGCCCGTGCGCCTGGAAGAGGTGGCGACCCCGGTGGATAGCGTCGAGAACATCCGCATCGCCAGCTGGAACGTGGACAAGCGGGCCATCGTCCTCGCCATCCAGCGCCAGCCGGGGGCCAACACCATCGAGACGGTGGACGCCATCAAGAAGGTGCTGCCCTCCTTCCAGAGCAAGCTGCCGGCGGCCATCACCATGAACACCCTGTTCGACCGCAGCATCTCCATCCGGGAGGCCATCGACGACGTCCAGTTCACCCTGGTCCTGGCCGGCTTCCTGGTCATCCTGGTGATCCTGCTCTTCCTCCGCAACCTGTCGGCCACGGTCATCCCCAGCCTGGCCCTGCCCATCTCGGTGGTGGGCACCTTCGCCGTCATGTCCATGCTGGGCTACAGCCTGGACAACCTGTCCCTGCTGGCTCTGACGCTCTCCGTGGGCTTTGTGGTGGACGACGCCATCGTCATGCTGGAGAACATCGTCCGCCACGTGGAGGATGGAGAACCGCCCTTCCAGGCGGCCATCAAGGGGGCCAAGGAGATCGGCTTCACCATCATTTCCATGACCATCTCCCTGATCGCGGTCTTCATCCCGGTGCTGTTCATGCAGGGCATCGTCGGGCGGCTCCTGCATGAATTCGCGGTCACCATCTGCGCTGCCATCCTGGTGTCCGGGTTCGTTTCCCTGACCCTCACCCCCATGCTGTGCAGCCGCTACATCAAGCATGCAGAGCCGGATGCCCATGGCCGGGTCTTCCAGATGTTCGAGCGCTTCTTCGAGTGGCTGGTCTCCGGCTACGAGCGTACCCTGCGCTCGGCCATGAACCACCCCCGCCTGATCCTGGCAAGTTTCTTCGGCACCCTGCTGCTGACGGGCTTCCTGTTCACCCTGGTGCCCAAGGACTTCCTCCCCAGCGGCGACTCGGGCCAGATCATCGCCTTCACCGAGGGCTCCCAGGACGTGTCCTTCGCCTCCATGGTCCAGCACCAGCGGGCGGTGGCCGAGATCGTCGCCCAGGAGCCGGATATCCGCTCCTTCATGTCCTCGGTGGGCGCCGGCGGCATCCGGCCGACCGCCAACACCGGCACCGTGTTCATGATCCTCAAGCCCCGGGAGGAGCGTAATTCCACGCCCGACGAGATCATCCAGCGGCTGCGCCCCAAGCTGGCGGCCGTGCCGGGCATCAAGGTCTATATGCAGAACCCGCCGGTCATCCGCATCGGCGGCCAGATCACCGCAGCCCAGTACCAGTACACCCTCCAGTCCACGGACCTGGACGAGCTCTACCAATGGACGGGGACCCTCACTCAGAAGATCCGCCAAATCCCGGGCTTCGTGGATGTCACCAACAACCTCAACAACCTGAGCCCGGTGGTGGGCCTGGACATCGACCGGGACAAGCTCGCCTCCCTGGGCCTCACCTACGGCCAGGTGGAGGATGCCCTGCAGAGCGCCTTCAGCGCCCGGCAGGTATCCACCATCTACGGCTCCACCAACCAATACCAGGTGATCCTGGAGGTGGCTCCCCAGTACCAGGCCGATCCGGAAGCCCTTTCCCGGCTCTACGTCCGGGGCACCGGCGGCAAGCTCATCCCCCTGGACACCATCGCCCGCTTCAGCCGCAAGACCCAGGCGCTCACCGTGAATCACCAGGGCCAGCTGCCTTCCGTGACCATCTCCTTCAACCTCCAGCCCGGCGTCTCCCTGGGCGAAGCGGTGGACAAGATCAAGGGCCTGGAGCAGGAGATCCGGATTCCCGTCTCCCTGACCACCAGCCTCCAGGGCACGGCCCAGGCCTTCCAGTCCTCCCTCCAGGGCCTCGGAGTGCTGCTCCTGGTGGCGGTGCTGGTGGTGTATCTGGTCCTCGGGGTGCTGTACGAGAGCTTCATCCATCCCCTCACCATCCTCTCGGGCCTGCCCTCCGCCGGCCTGGGGGCGCTGCTGACCCTGCTGATCTTCCGGGTGGACCTGAGCCTCTACGCCTTCGTGGGGGTCATCATGCTCATCGGCATCGTGAAGAAGAACGCCATCATGATGATCGACTTCGCCCTGGAGCGGCAGCGCAAAGACCACATGCCCCCCGGCGACGCCATCTTCCAGGCCTGCCTGATCCGCTTCCGGCCCATCATGATGACCACCATGGCAGCCCTGGTAGGGACGCTGCCCGTCGCCCTGGGTATCGGTGCCGGCGCCGAGGTCCGCCGCCCCCTGGGCTTGGCGGTGGTCGGCGGCCTGATGCTCTCCCAGTTGCTGACCCTGTACCTGACCCCCGTGGTGTACCTGTACCTGGACCGCTTTACGGACAAGACAGCTCCGGCAGATGGACCTCCCGAAGTCCCGGCCGAAGCTCCCGCCAAGGCCTCTGCCCTGGAAGTCGCCGAGCAGGAGAGCTGAAGGCGTCTTATACCAGGTGAATAGCGGCGGCGCCTGATTGGTGGAACAATGGGGCCTTTCCAACCGGAAGTCCCCGACACCGAAGGACGGCGCCCATGAACTTGGTCATCCTCGACGGCACCGCCGGCGATCCCACTGCCGGCCGGCACCTGGTCAATATTGCGGAGCGCCTGGGTGCCAAGGTCACCCGCTTCCCCCTCGCCAATCTCCGCCTCGCGCCCTGCCTGGGGGACTTCGAGTGCTGGATCAAGACCCCCGGCCAGTGCCGGACCCGGGACGAGGTACAGGACATCCTGCGGGCCATGCACCACGCCGACCTCGCCGTCTTCCTGACCCCCGTCGTCTTCGGCGGCTATTCCGCCGAACTCAAGAAGGCAGTGGACCGCCTGATCGGCCTCGCCCATCCCAACTTCCACGAGCGGGACGGCCTTACCCGCCACGTTCCCCGCTACGACCGCTACGCCCCCCTGCTCATCATCGGCCTAGCCGAACGGACAGACGACGAGGCGGCGGACATTTTCCGGGAAATCGCCGCCGGCAACGCCATCAACCTGATGGCGCCGATTTTCCGTTCCCTCGTCCTCTCCCTCGCCAAGCCCGGCTGGCAAGGGGCGATGGAAGCCGCCCTGCGGGACGCCCTCGCCGAGGGCCCGGGCGAGCCCCTTCCGCCCAATCCGGATGCCGAATCCCTGGCGCTGGCCTGCGCCGCCGATCCGGCTGGGCCGAAGGACACGGCCCCGCCCAAATCCGTCGCCCTCTTCGTCGGCAGCGCCCGTCCCAAAGGCACCAGTACATCTGAATCCCTGGCCCGGCAGTTGATCGGCGGCCTGGACAAGGCCGGCGTCGCCACCACCCTCGTCTACGCCAGCCAGTTCATCAAGCCCGGCCGCGCCGCCGAGGAGGGACTGGCCGCCATACTCGCCGCCGACACCCTGGTGGTAGCCGCGCCCCTCTACGTGGACGGCCTGCCCAGCCTGGTGAGCCGGGCCCTGGAACAGCTCGCCCCCCGCCTGGGCGAGGGCTCCCATGCGCTGCGCCGGGTGGTGGGCATCCTCAATAACGGCTATCCGGAAGCGGTGCACAACCACCTGGCCCTGCGCATCTTGCGCTGCTTCGCCCACCAGAACGGCCTCGCCTGGGCCGGCGGCCTGGCCCTGGGAGGCGGAGAGGCGGTCCAGGGCCGCCCGTTGTCATCCGCCCGGCTCATGCTCCGTACCCCCATCAAAGCCCTGAAGATGGCGGCCGAAGCCCTGGCTGCCGGCCGGCCGGTCCCACCGGAGGCCAGCCGGCTCATGGCCCGCCCGCTGGTGCCCGCCCGCCTCTACCGCTGGGTGGCCCGCCTGCGCTGGATCATCCAGGCCCGGCCCAACGGCATCGGCCGGCGCCAGCTCGGCGCCCGCCCCTACGACCCGGCCTGAGGGCCCGAGCCGGCGCTCAGAGGCCGATGAGCTGCTGGATTTCCCCGTCGCAGACGCCTTCCATCCGGTTGTATTCCTCCGCCGAATCGATCTGGGCCTGGGTGGCGTCCACCTTGCGGATTTCCACGTCCACCAGGGGCAGCCAGTTGTTGTAGACCTCGGCCTTCAGCTCGCTCTCCAGAGTGCCCTGGGGCCCGTAGAGAATCCAGCCGTTGGCCCGCTTGGCGAGCTTGCTGCGGATGGCGGCTTCGACCAGGGGCAGGTGCCGGCGGTAGGCCCGCACGTGGCGCAGCTCGTGGTGAAGTATTTCCCGGTAGGAGCAGCTGTCGGCGGGAAATTCCCGGCCGATGAAGACCTGGATGGGCTTGTACTCCACGGTGATCTGGACCTGGGGGCTGACACACTCCTGGTTGTCCTCTTCGCTGACCAGGCGGGCCATCTTGATTTCCACCGTCGCCGTCATTTCCGCCCGGGTGATGCCCAGGACGTTCTGCTTGCCGTGGCGCAGGAGGTCGGACCCCATGCCGGTGAGGTCCCGGAAGGAAAGCTGATGGTCGACGCTGTAGCCCCCGTCGGCCCGCTTGACCTGGACCGCCGGCGCCGGCAGCTGGCGCTCGCACAGGGACCGGAAGTCCCCGCCCTGGGCCGAAGCCGGGACGCTCGCCGAAAGAGCCGTGAGGAGGAAGAGATGCTTCACCGGAAAGAAGGCGGGACGAAGCATCTTTTCCATCTTGTTCTCCTAAGGGCGCTGATAGGTGCCGACCAATTGGGCCGAGCCCAGCACATGGCCCTGCATGCGTTTTTCGAGGACGGCCTTGGTGGGGTTGCCCAGGTCGGTGAACACGGTGTCCAGGGCGTAGAGCTTGTGGAAATAGCGATGGCGCCCGGTGGGCGGACAGGGGCCGCCGTAGCCGGTGCGCTTCCAGTCGTTCAGCCCCTGGCCGGTCCCCACCGGCAGGTCCGGTCCGGACACCCCGGCGGGCAGGCCGGTGGCGCTGGGCGGGATGTTGTAGAGGACCCAATGGACCCAGGTCATCTTGGGCGCGGCGGGATCGGGAGCGTCCGGATCGTCCACGATGAGCGCCAAGCTCTTGGTGCCCGTGGGCAAGTCGCTCCAGTTCAGGGGCGGCGAGATATTCCGGCCGGCGCAGGTATGTTCGTCCGGGATGGCGCCGTCGTTGCCGAAGGCCGGGGAGCTGATGGAGATTCCCACGGGGCTAGTGGCGTCCTGGGCGACGAGGGCCCGCCAGGCGACAGCCGTGACCACCAGAGGAATGATCGAGCGCAGGACGGCGAGGTGGAAGGCTCGGGAAGAGTTTGCCGGGTGATGCCGCCTTGGACTCGACCTTGCCATTCATGCCTCCTCCTACTTTTCGACAAAGGCCCGCTCGATGACGTAATCGCCCGGCTGGCCGATGTGGTGGGAAATTTTGAATCCCCGCTGATCCAGCATCGCGCAGCAGTCCCGGAGCATGTGGGGGCTGCCGCAGATCATGGCCCGGTCCTGGGCGGGGTCCAGGGGCGGCAGGCCGATGTCCTCGAAGAGCTTGCCGCTCTCCACCAGATGGGTGATCCGGCCCTGGTTGATGAAAGGCTCCCGGGTCACCGTGGGGTAGTAGATGAGCTTCTGCCGCACCTGGTCGCCGAAGTACTCGTTGTCCGGCAGGGTCTTGGTGATGAAGTCCCGGTAGGCCAGTTCGGAGACGTGGCGAACCCCATGCAGGAGAATCACCTTCTCGAAACGCTCGTACGCCTCCGGGTCCTGGATCAGGCTCATGAAGGGCGCCAGGCCCGTGCCGGTGGAGAACAGGTAGAGATGCTTGCCCGGCAGCAGGTCGTGGATGACCAGGGTGCCCGTCGGCTTCCTGCCCACCAGGACGGGATCGCCCTCCTCCAGGTGCTGCAGCCGCGAGGTCAGGGGACCGTTGGGGACCTTGATGCTGAAGAACTCCAGGTACTCCTCGTAGTTGGGGCTGGCGACGCTGTAGGCCCGGGTGACGGGCTTGCCGTTCACCTCCAGTCCCATCATCACGAACTGCCCGTTGTCGAAACGCAGCCCCGGCGCCCGGGTGGTCCGAAAGCTGAACAGGTGATCGTTCCAGTGATGGACGCCGATCACCTGCTCGGTGCTGAAGTTGCTCATGCTCTTGATACCCATAGCTTCCCGTCGATTCCTTGGCGATTGGATGAAATAGATCGAGACCTCGTTGCTACCGGCATCACCCCAATTTGGGCCAGACGGCACGGGTCCAGGCCAGGATCTCCGGCCATAGCCTGGCGTGGGCGTTGCGTCCGACCAGGGCTCCGACGTGCTGGATGGCGACGCCCACGTCGCCTTCATAAAGCAGCACCTTCTTTTCCCGGCTGGCGGCCCGCTCCACGAAGGGCAGGATGGCCGCCGGGGGGACGATGGGGCAGTTGGGTTCCGCCACCACCAGGAGCGGCGCGCTGACCCGGCCGGCCGCCGCAATCCGCCTGCCGCAGCGCAGCTTCCCCGTCATGAAGGCATCCGCCCCGTAGAGCTGACGCAGCAGGTCTTCCACCAGCCGTCCGGCCAGGGGCAGCTCATCCAGGCTCCAGCGTTCCACCTGCATGTGGGTGCGCAGGGCCTCCCGGTCCGGCAGGCTGCGCCACCAGTCCGCCAAGCGTTCCTTGCCGAAGGCCGCCGGGGACGCCATGAAGCCCGCCATGCTCATGAAGGAACCCGGTACCCGGGCGGGCAGGCTTTCCAGCCAGCCGCCGCCGGCTTCCGCCACTGCCCCCAGCGCTCCCTGGTCCTGGGAATGGGTGTAATGGAGCGGCGTGCCGAGGAGCATCAGCCCCTTCACCCGTTCCGGCCTCACGGCTGCGAACACCGCCGCCAGGATGCCGCCCAGGGAGTGGCCGGCCAGCATGACCCCGTCGCTGCCGCATTCTGCGCGGATGGCCCGGACGCACTCGGCCAGATAGCCCTCCCCGAATTCGGCCAGCCCGGCGCCGGCCTCGGGGGCTTCCCATTGCACCAGGTAGGGCCGCAGGCCTTGATCCAGGCAGGACTGGACCACGCTGACCCCGGGGGCGAGATCCCAGATGTAGGCCCGTTTGATGGGCGCCGGGACAATGAGGAGGATGGGCCCCGAACCGGCGGGATCGGCATAGCCTTTCAAGGTCAGGCCGGCCCGCCGATGGACGATGCGGTACGGCGTCTCCCGGGGCCCCCAGCCGAAGGTGTCCAGCCAACGGCCCTGGCGGGTGCGGACCCGATCCATCCTTTCGTAGATGAGCCACGTCGGGGGAAGCTTCTTCTCCCCGGGCTTCCTGTCGATGCTTGCGGACATGTCTGCCACGTTCCAAACCTGCTCCCGGAGGAACTCCGGGCCAATATTTTTGGACAGGAAACCGCTTGGATTTGGTTCCTCCTCCACGGGCCTTCGGCGATAATGGGCGGCCAATGACAACCAGCGCAGCCGACCCAGGCTTCATGCCCGTCTCCAGCCCATCACCGGACGAAATCCGCAGCGAGCTCGAATCCATTTTCGAGCTCACGGTCGTCGGCCTCGCCCATATCCGGAACCGGGTCATCACCCGCTGCAACCGTCAGATGGAGGAAATGTTCGGCTTCGCCCCCGGCGAGATGCTGGGCAACTCCACCCGCATCTGGTACCGGAACGACGAGGAATTCAAGGTCCTGGGCAGCTCAGCCTACCCGGACCTGTCGGCCGGCCGCATCCACAGCCGGGAGCAGTATTTCCGCCGCAAGGACGGCAGCGAATTCTGGGGCCGCATCGCCGGCCGGGCGCCGAATCCCGACGAGCCCTTCGATTGCGTGCTCCTCATCGAGGACAACACGGAACAGAAGGAAGCCCAGGAAAAACTCCAGGCCGCCCTCTACGAGCAGCAGCTCATGTTCGACAACGCGGCGGTGGGCATCCTGTTCGTGCGGGATCACGTAGTCCTGCGCTGCAACCGGCGCTTCGCGGAAATCTTCGGCTACGGCAGCCCCGAAGAACTGGTGGGCAGGCCGACCGGCTTCCTTTACCGGGACGACGACACCCGCCGCCGTCACCAGCAGGACTCCTATGCCGCCCTGCGCCGGGATGAGCTGTTCGTCTCCGAGGTGGAGGTGCAGCGCGCCAGCGGCGAATCCTTCTGGGTCCAGGCCACTGGCCGGCGCATCCATGCCGAGGACTCCGCCGGAGATTCGGTCAACGTCATCTGGATCATCGAGGATGTCACCGAGCGCCACGAGGCCGAGGCCGCCCTGGCCCGCTACCAGGAAGAGCTGGAGCATCGGGTCCTGGTGCGCACCGCCGAATTGGCCGAGGCCAACGAGCGCCTGCAAGCCGAGATCGAGGAGCGGCGCCAGGCGGAGCAGCGGGTCTGGCAT
>JBLNBI010000423.1:0-7363 GCA_050259815.1 Actinomycetota bacterium
GGATGAAGCTGATGCCCACCGTCCAGTGATTGGCCCGCTCGGACGCGTCGTAGCGTTGCAGGTCTTTCGGGTCGCGGATCATGCTGCCTTCTCCTTCTTGGCGTCTTCGTCCTCGATCTCCTTCTCGGTCTCCTTGGAAACCTCGTTGGGACCCTTCATGACGTAGTGGAACAGGCTGCCCAGGGCCACCAGGCCCAGGGCCGCGGTGGCGAGCGGCTTGGCAGCCCCCTTCCACAGCGACACCAGCGGGCTGATGCCCGGGTCGGCCGGCAGGCCGGCGTACAACTCCGGCTGGTCGGCGTGGTGCAGCACGTACATGACGTGGGTGCCGCCGACGCCGGCCGGGTCGTAGAGACCGGCCTTGTCGTAGCCCCGTTCCTTCAGGTCGGTGATGCGCTTGGCGGCGTAGTCCTTCATGTCCTCCTTGGAGCCGAACTGGATGGCTCCCGTCGGGCAGGCCTTGGCGCAGGCCGGGGCCTGGTTCACCGCCACCCGGTCGGAACAGAGGGTGCACTTGTACGCCTTGCTGTCCTTCTGGGAAATGCGGGGAACGTTGAAGGGACAGCCGGTCACGCAGTAGCCGCAGCCGATGCAGTTTTCCTGGTGGAAATCCACGATGCCGTTGCTGTACTGGATGATGGCGCCCGGCGCCGGGCAGGCCTTCAGGCAGCCCGGGTCGGCACAGTGCATGCAGCCGTCCTTGCGGATGAGCCATTCCAGCTTGCCGTTCTGCTCCACCTCCGAGAAGCGCATGGTGGTCCATGCGTTCTCGGTGAGCTTCACCGGGTTGTCATAGACCCCGGAGCAGGTACCGACCTCTTCCTTGACGTCGTTCCACTCCATGCAGGCCACGGTGCAGGCCTTGCAGCCGATGCAGGCGGACACGTCGATGAGCTTGGCGATCTCGACGGTCTGCCGGGCCTGGGGCGTCGGCGTGGTGGTCGCCGAGCGCTGCTTGATATCAAGCGATTGCAGTGCCATGGCTTACCTCACGCTTTCTCGATGTTGACCAGGAACGCCTTGTACTCCGGCGTCTGGGTGTTGGCGTCGCCCACGAACGGGGTCAGGGTGTTGGTGATGAAGCCCGGCTTCGTCGCACCCTTGAAACCGAAGTGGATGGGGATGCCGACCGTATGGACCTTCTTGCCATCCACATCGAGGGCCTTGAGGCGCTTGGTCACCACCGCCACGGCCTTGATGAAGCCCCGGTTGGAGCGCACCTTGACCCGGTCGCCGGCGGCAATGCCCTTTTCCTTGGCCAGCTCCTCGCCGATTTCCACGAACTGCTCCGGCTGCATGACCGCATTCACATGGGACTGCTTGGTCCAGTAGTGGAAGTGCTCGGTCAGCCGGTAGGTGGTGCCGACGTAGGGGAAGTCCTTGGACTTGCCGAAAGCCTCCATGTCGCCCTTGTACACCCGGGCGGCCGGATTGCTGGTGGCCTTGGGGTTCTTCGGGTGCATGGGGTTCGCATCGAGCGGCGTCTCGAAGGGCTCGTAATGCTCGGGGAAGGGACCTTCCGCCATGAGCTCCCGGGAGAAGAGTCTTCCGACGCCTTCCGGGTTCATGATGAAGGGCATCACGTTCTCTTCGGGCTTGGCATCCGGGCGCATGTCGGGGACGTCATTGCCGCCCCACTTGTCGCCCGCCCACTTCAGCACCGTGCGCTTCCCATCCCAGGGTTTGCCCGAGACGTCGGCCGAGGCGCGGTTGTAGAGGATGCGCCGGTTCACCGGCCAGGCGTAGCCCCAGTTCATGGTCTGGCCGAGGCCGGACGGGTCGGCATTGTCCCGCTTGGCGGAATTGTTGCCGGCCTGGGACCACACGCCGCAGTAGATCCAGTTGCCGCAGCTGGTGGAGCCGTCGTCCCGCAGGTGGGCGAAGGTGCCCAGCTGCTCGCCGGCCTTGGCCAGGACCTTGGTGGGGTCCTTGGGGTCCAGCACGTCGGCCAGGGCCTTGCCGTTGTACTCCATCATCAGCTCTTCCGGCGAGGGCTTGGCCGGCTGGCGGTAGGCCCAGGTGAGCTTCTGGATGGCGTCCGGGAAGGCGCCGCCGTCCTTGGCGTACATTTCCTTCAGCTTCAGGAACAGGGCGGCCATGATCTCGGTGTCGTCCTTGGCGTCCCCCGGACCGTCCACCGACTTCCAGCGCCACTGGATGACCCGGCCGGAATTGGTGAAGCTGCCGGCGGTTTCGGCGAAGAGGGTGGTGGGCAGGCGGAAGACTTCCGTCTGGATCTTGGCGGGATCGACTTCGTTGAACTCGCCGTGGGGCTTCCAGAACTCGGACGTGTCGGTGGCCAGGGGATCCATCACCACCATGTACTTCAGCTTCGAGAGACCGTCGGACACCTTCTTCTTGTTGGCCACCGAGGCCAGCGGGTTGAAGCCCTGGCAGAAGAAGCCGTTGATCTTGCCCTGGTACATCTGGTCGAAAATGGACAGCACGTCGGACGCGCCCCCCAGCTTCGGCAGGTAGTCGTAGGCAAAATTGTTGTCCTTGGTGGCGGCGTCGCCGTACCAGGCCTTCTGCAGGCTGATGAACCACTTCGGGAAGTTCTGGTAGAAGTTCATCTGCCCCGGGCGCAGGGCCTTGGGCGTCTTCTTTTCCAGGAAGTGCTGGAGGTCCGTGTCGGCATCCGTCGGCGCCGCCAGGTAGCCCGGCAGGTTCTGGGCGTAGAGGGCGAAGTCGGTGATGCCCTGGACGTTGGCGTGGCCGCGCAGGGCATTGATGCCGCCCCCCGCCATACCCATGTTGCCCAGGAGCAGCTGGAGGATGGCCATGCAGCGGATGTTCTGGGAACCCACCGAGTGTTCGGTCCAGCCCAGCGCATAGAGGCTGGTCATGGTCTTGTTGGGCGCCGAGGTCTCGGCGATGTATTCGCAGACCTTGAGGAAGGCGTCCTTCGGCGTGCCGCAGACCTTGGCCACCATGTCCGGGGTGTAGCGGGAATAGTGGGCCTTCAGGAGCTGGAAGACGCAGCGCGGGTCCTGCAGGGTGTCATCGACCTTGGCGAAGCCGTCCTTGTCCAGCTGGTATTTCCAGGTGTCCTTGTTGTAGCTGCGCTTCTCGTCGTTGTAGCCCGAGAAGATGCCGTCCTCGAAACCGAAGCCCTCGTCGATCAGGAAGGCGGCGTTGGTGTACGCCTTCACGTAATCGTGATGGATCTTGTCGTTGGACAGCAGGTAATTGATGACGCCGCCCAGGAAGGCGATGTCGGTGCCGGAGCGGACGGGGGCGTAGAAATCCGCCACCGATGCGGTCCGGGTGAAACGGGGGTCAACCACCACAAGCTTGGCCTTGCGGGTCTTCTTGGCCTCGATGGCCCATTTGAAGCCGCAGGGATGCGCCTCGGCCGGGTTGCCGCCCATGACGAGGACAAGATCAGCGTTCTTGATGTCGACCCAGTGATTGGTCATCGAACCACGCCCGAAACTCGGAGCCAGACTGGCCACCGTGGGAGCGTGTCAGATGCGTGCCTGGGTGTCGATCGAAGTCATCCCCAATCCGCGAAGGATTTTCGCGGTGAGGTAGCCGGCCTCGTTCGGTGCTGCGGAGGATGCGAGGAATGCGGTGCTGGCCCAGCGGTTGACGGTGACGCCATCCTTGTTCTGGGCCATGAAGTTGGCATCCCGGTCCGCCTTCATGTGCTTGGTGATGCGGTCGATGGCATCAGCCCAGGAAATCTTCTTCCACTCGTTGCTGCCGGGTTCGCGCACTTCCGGCCACTTCAGGCGGTTGGCGCTGTGGATCATGTCCTTCAGGCCGGCGCCCTTGGGGCAGAGGCTGCCGCGGTTCACCGGATTGTCCGGATCGCCCTCGATATGGATGATTTCACCTTGCGAATTCTTGGATTTGTCGCCGGTGGAATAGATCAGCACGCCGCAGGAAACCGAGCAGTACGGACAGGTATTCCGTGTCTCGGTGGCGCGGGCGAGCTTGAAGGTCCGCACTTCCGCCAGGGCCGCAGTCGGCGAGAAGCCCATCATGGCGATGGACGACCCTCCCAGGCCGGCGGCGCAGACCCTGAAGAACTGTCGCCGTGTCACGTTCATTGTTTTCTCCCTCTGGGTTGGCGACCCCATGTCGCCGATAAAGACAACTGCAAGCTTCATGCCGTGATGGCAAGTGCCTGATCAGTATGTCCTATACCAATGGCATTGCACCAGAGGGTGGGACATTTTGTCCGTGGGTTAGGGGTGGATGGACAAAATGTCCCAGTTCAGGACGAGGGCGGGACGATTACCAGGGAGAACCAGCAGCCGGCGATTTTGGAGACCACCTGTTGCAGCTGTTCGAAATCCACCGGCTTCACCATGTGCAGCGGGCAGCCCAGGCGGCGCATCTCCTCGATGCTGGCATCAGTCGCCGAGGTGGTGAGGGCCACTACCGGCAGGGCCTTGAGCCGGTCGTCTGCCATGATCTCCCGCATCACTTCCCGGCCATCCACGAGGGGCAGGTTGATGTCGAGGAGGACGAGGTCGGGCGTCGGGGCGTCGGCGAAATTGCCCTGCTTCCTCAGGAAGGAGAGGCAGGCCTCGCCGTTTTCCACATGGTGCAGATTGAGCAGGAGCTTGGCCCGGGACAGGCTCTCCCGCATCAGGATGACGTCGTAAAAATTGTCCTCGACCAGCAGGATTTCCGCTGCCCGGCTGTTTGCCAAGGAATTCGCCATGATCGTCCCCCCCGGAAGTCGTCTTGTCCCGGTTTGATGCCGTCCGCTTCAAACGGTTCGCCGGATTGCCCGGAAGCGGCCGGATTTGCGATCATTGGGGCCAGGAGGAGCGGTCATGGAGACAAACGAAACGCCCATCAACGAGGCGTCCTGGAAGGAATATTCCGTCCTGGTGGTGGACGACGAGCCCGGGATGGTGAGCTTTTTGCAGCGCGCCCTGGGCGCCCGCTGCGGCCTGGTGGATACCGCCGGCAGCGTCGAGGAGGCGGCCCCCATGCTGCAGCGCCGGCTTTACGACCTCATCGTCCTGGACATCGCCCTGCCCGGCCGTTCCGGCATCGACTGGCTCCACGACCTGCGGGACGAGGGCTACGTCGGGGACGTGGTGCTCATCACTGCCTACGCTGATCTGGACACCGCCATCGACGCCCTGCGGGCCGGGGCGGCGGATTTCCTCCTGAAGCCTTTTTCCCTTGCCCAGATGCTCAATGCCATCAAGCGCTGCTTCGAGCGTTCCCGGCTGCTGCGGGAAAATTTCGTCCTGCGCCGCCAGGTGGAGGAGCGGAGCACCTATATCGAGGGCATCATCGGGAATTCCGAGGCCCTGCGCTCGGTATGCGAACGTCTGACCCGCATTGCCCCCACCGCCGCCACCGTGCTGCTCACCGGCGAATCCGGCAGCGGCAAGGAAGTGGCCGCCCGGGCCCTGCACGCCATGAGCCCCCGGGCCAAGGGGCCCTTCGTGCCGGTCAATTGCGCCGCCATCGCCTCCGAGCTGATCGAGTCGGAACTGTTCGGCCACGTGAAAGGCGCCTTCACCGGCGCCCAGGGCCACCGGGAAGGCCTCTTCTACTACGCCCGGGGCGGCACCCTCTTCCTGGACGAGATCGCCGAACTGCCGGCGGCTGCCCAGGCCAAGCTGCTGAGGGTCCTGGAGGAACGGCGCATCCGGCCCCTGGGTTCCGAGCAGGAAATCCCGGTGGATGTGCGGGTCATCGCCGCCACCAACCGGGACCTGAAGGAGGAAGTGGCCGCCCAGCGCTTCCGCCAGGACCTCTACTACCGGCTCCAGGTCCTGGAGCTGCACCTGCCGCCCCTCCGGGAGCGGCCTGACGACATCCCGGAGCTGCTCGAATATTTCATCGCCACCCTGGCCGGGCGCCTGGGGGTGCCCCGCCTCGACCCGGATGCCCGCACCCTGGCCCGGCTGTGCGCCTACGATTGGCCGGGCAATGTGCGGGAGCTCCGTAACCTGGTGGAACGTTCCCTGATCCTGGGCTGGTTCGACCTGGGCCACGACCCCGGTGAATCGGCCCTGGAAAGCGGCACCGACGAAAGCCTGGAGGCCATCGAGAAGCGCCACATCCTGGCGGTATTGGGGGCCTCTGACGGCAACAAGTCCGAGGCCGCCCGCCGCCTGGGCATCTCCCGCAAGACCCTGGACCGCAAATGCCAGGCCTGGGGCGTCTAAGGGTCGGACGGCTCGGGCCGGGTCGCCGGTCCATCCGGGTCCGCCTGCTGCTCCTGGCCCTGCTGCCCCTCGGGGTGGTATTGCCGGTGCTCCTGGTGGTGCTGGCCGTCTGGGGCGGCGAGTATTTCGACCGGCTGCTGGTCACCAAGGTGCGCTCCGACCTGGCGGTGGCCCACGGCTATTTCGAGCGGGTGGGGGAAGGGGTGGGGCGCTCCGACGAAGGCCTGGCCGCCTCCGAGCGCCTGGCCCGGGCCCTGGCCGCCGACAGCCGCACCGGCCGGGAAGCGGCGGTGGACCTGCTCCTGGAATCCCGGCAGCGGCTGCGGCTCGATTTCCTCCACTTCCTGGACACCGAGGGCCGGGTGCGCTTGGCTTCCGGCTCCCTGCCCAGCGGCACGCCCTTCGGCGACTGGCCGGTGGTGCGCGCCGCCCGGGGGCTGCAGGCCCGCACCGAGGTGGATGTCTTCCCTTCGGCCCTGCTGCGCAGCATCGACTACCGGCTGGCGGAGCAGGCCCGCACGCCGCTGGTGGACACCCGCAACGCCGCCCCCGACGACCGGGCGGTGGAGGACCGGGGCCTGGTCATCCACACGGCGGCACCGGTGGTGGATGGCCGCGGCCGGCTGGTGGGGGTGCTGGCGGGCGGGGTGCTCTTGAACCGCAACCTGGAATTCATCGACCGCCTGAACGAGGTGGTCTATCCGGAAGGTGCCCTGCCCCTGGGCAGCCTGGGCACCGCCACCCTCTTTCTGGGGGACGTGCGGGTGGCCACCAATGTGCGCCTCTTCGAGGGCAGCCGGGCCATCGGCACCCGGGTCTCCCGGGTGGTGCGGGACACGGTGCTGGGCCGGGGCGACACCTGGCTGGACCGGGCCTTCGTGGTCCAGGACTGGTACGTCTCCGGTTACCGGCCCCTGATCGACAGCCGGGGCGAGCGCATCGGCATGCTCTACGTGGGCTTCCTGGAAGGGCCCTTCGCCGCCGCCAAGCACACCACCCTGGCGGTGGTGGTGGGCCTCTTCGCTGTCGCCATGGGGCTGGCGGCCTTGTTTGCGGTGCTCTGGGCCCGCCGGGTCTTCCAGCCCATCGAGCGCATGCACGCCACCATGAGCGCCATCGAGCAGGGCGTGGCACAGGCCCGGGTGGGGAGCATCGAGAGCCGGGACGAACTGGGGGAGTTGGCGGCCCACTTCGACCAGCTGCTCGACCGCCTCCAG
>JBLNBI010000424.1:0-6918 GCA_050259815.1 Actinomycetota bacterium
GTCCCTGACCGGCGGGCAGGGCACCTATACCATCGACTTCAGCCACTATGCCCCGGTGCCGCCCCAGTTGCAGCAGCAACTGGCGTCCAAGTTCCAGCTCAAGGACGAGGACGAGTAAGCCCGGGCTACCGGGACCCGGAAGGCCGGATCAGTCCGGCCTTTTTCTTTGCCTTCAGCCGGCTCGCCACTTGTCCTGATCATCCGGTTCCGGATGGCAGGAGGCGTTGCTGGTCGTCGTGGTCGCCGGCTTGTCGGCGGACATCGTGTCATAGCAATACAGAGTGCCCACGAGGCAGGCGACGAACACGATCAAGATCAGCGTGGGTTCCTTGGTTCCTCTATTCACCACGGCAGGGCTTCCTATTTCTTAGTAATAATTAACTCTATTACTTAAGTCATAAGCAAGTGGCAGACCAGGGGACTGGCCCTTGAGTTCGGCCGGAAGATTGCCAATCTTGGGAATATTTCGGGGGCGGGAGCGGCGTTGTTTTCCAATCGTGGGAATGTGCTACGGGGCGGCCTATCCGCTCCCGCTACGCCGCCGGTAGTGCTCCGGGCTCATGCCCGTCCAGCCGACGAAGGCGCGGTAGAAGGCTGAAGGATCGGCATACCCCAGTTCCGCCGCCACCTGGGCAATGGGGAACCGCGTCTTGGCCAGCCGCGCCAAAGCCAGGTCCCGCCTCAAAGCATCCTTGATCGCCCGAAAGCTGGACCCCTCGTCCGCCAAACGCCGGTGCAGGGTACGGGCGGAAAGGTTGAGACGGGCGGCAACCGTTTCCTGCTCGATATTGCCGGGCAGGGCTTCCCGGACGATATCCCGCACCCGCAGCACCATTTCCCGGTCCCGCCGGTAGAGCATGGTGAGCTTGCCCGGGGCGCCTTCCAGGAAGGCGGCCAGGTCGGTTTCGTCCCGCCGGATGGGCAGGTCCAGGAGATTGGCATGGAAGCGGGCGGTCAGCTCCGTCCCGCCGAAATCGTAATGCTCGGTGTAGATTAGGGCGTAGTCGTCGGCATGGGCGGGGCGGGGGTAGGGGAAGGATACCGAGTCCAGGGCGATTCCCCGCCCCACCAGCCAGCAGGAAAGTCCGTGCAGGAGCCGCAGCAGCCACTCGAAGGCGAAGACCCGGGCGGGGTCGTCGTCAGTTGCGGCCAGGGGGCGGGCTTCGGTGATGTGCAGTTCGGCCCCCGTCGGCGTCCGCCGCAGGTTCACCGCCAGGTCGGGCAGGACCACCCGCAGGAAGCGGCTGGCCCGGTCCAGGGCCTCGGCCAGATGGGGGGCGCCCACCAGGCTGCGGCAGAGGAATTCGAAGCTCCCCACCCGCATGGGCTGGCTGAACAAGCCGAAGCCTTCGTCGTCCAGCTCCCGGTTGATCAGGTTGTAGAGGGCGGCATAGCGGGCCAGGGGAATGCGCCTGGCGGAGTCTGCAAGGTCGATGCCTGCCGCGGCCAGCAGGGGCGCGATGTCCCGGCCCGCCCGCAGGGGTCCGGCCAGCATGCCGGTGACAAAGCCGGGGGCGACGGTAGCCCGGCTGCGCGGGGAAAGGGCGGAACTGGTCATGGCGATGGAGATGGGCCGAAAAAGGGCCGGAAATCGGGCAGGGCAGGGCGCTGAAGGGCTAGGATAGCATCGTGGCGGAATTTGCACGATTACCGTCAGGGCCGGCAATGGCAAAAGGGTCGAACACTTCCTAATATTCCGTTACTAAAAACTTATGTACGGAGACACCACCGCCATGACCGACCTCTCCATCGCCAACAAGATTTCGGCCTACAAGCCGGCCAACAAGGTCCGCTTCATCACCGCCGCCTCCCTGTTCGACGGCCACGATGCCTCCATCAACATCATGCGCCGCATCCTCCAGTCCACCGGCGCGGAGGTCATCCACCTGGGCCATAACCGCTCGGTCCAGGAGATCGTCAATGCAGCTCTCCAGGAGGACGTCCAGGGCATCGCCATCACCTCCTACCAGGGCGGCCACGTGGAGTTCTTCAAGTACATGATGGACCTCCTGAAGGAGGGCGGCGGATCGGAGATCAAGGTGTTCGGCGGCGGCGGCGGGGTAATCGTGCCTTCCGAAATCCAGGAACTCCACGCCTACGGCGTCACCCGCCTCTATGCGCCCGAGGACGGCGTCAAGATGGGCCTCCAGGGCATGATCAACGATGTCGTGCAGCAATCCGATTTCGCCCTCTCGGCCGGCGTGCCGGAAACCGCCGACGCTGCCTTGGCGATGCTGAAGGCCGGCAATCGCCGCCAGTTGGCCCGCCTCATCACCGCCCTGGAAAACGGCGCCTGCAACGATGCCGTCAAGGAAGCCCTGGTGGCTGCGGCCAAGAAACTGAAGACTCCCGTCCTGGGCATCACCGGCACCGGCGGCGCCGGCAAGTCGTCGCTGACCGACGAACTGGTGCGGCGCTTCCGCCTGGACCAGGGGGACAGCCTCAAGGTCGGCATCATCTCCATCGACCCGTCCAGGAAGCGGACCGGCGGCGCGCTGCTGGGTGACCGTATCCGCATGAACGCCATCGAGCATCCCAACATCTTCATGCGCTCCCTGGCCACCCGGGATACCGGTAGCGAAATTTCCGTGGCTCTTCCGGAAGTCATCGCCGCCTGCAAGCTCTCCGGCTTCGACCTGGTCATCGTGGAAACCTCCGGCATCGGCCAGGGCAACGCCGCCATCGTGCCCCACGTGGACCTGTCCCTCTACGTCATGACCCCCGAGTTCGGCGCCGCTTCCCAGCTGGAGAAGATCGACATGCTGGACTTCGCCGATTTCGTGGCCATCAACAAGTTCGACCGGAAGGGCGCCGAGGATGCCCTGCGGGATGTGCGCAAGCAGTATCAGCGCAACCGGGAGATGTTCAGCCAGCCCACCGAGTCCATGCCGGTGTTCGGCACCATGGCCGCCCGCTTCAACGACGACGGCGTCACCGCCCTCTACCAGGCCCTGGCGCCCCGCCTGGCGGAGCTGGGACTGAAGTTCAAGAAGGGCAAGCTGCCCCTGGTGACGGTGAAGCAGTCCTCCGGCTCCCGGGCCATCGTCCCGGCCCAGCGGGTGCGCTACCTGGCCGAGATCGCCGACACCGTGCGCGGCTACCATGCCCACACCGACGAGCAGGTGAAGATCGCCCGGGAACGTCAGTCCCTGCGCATTTCCGCCGGCATCTTCAAGGGCTGCGACAAGCCGGCCGGCGACTTCGACGAGCTGATCGCCTGGAAGGACAGCCAGCTCGATCCCAAGGCCAAGAAGCTGCTCGAGATGTGGCCGGACACCGTCAAGGCCTATTCCGGCGACGAGTACGTGGTGAAGATCCGGGACAAGGAAATCCGTACCAAGCTGGTGACCGAATCCCTGTCCGGCACCAAGATCCGCAAGGTCATCCTGCCCAAGTTCGGCGACGAGGGCGAGACCCTGCGCTTCCTCATGAAGGAGAACGTGCCGGGTTCCTTCCCCTTCACCGCCGGCGTCTTCGCCTTCAAGCGGGAGAACGAGGACCCGACCCGCATGTTCGCCGGCGAGGGCGATGCCTTCCGCACCAACCGCCGTTTCAAGAAAGTGTCCGAGGGCATGCCGGCCAAGCGCTTGTCCACCGCCTTCGACTCGGTGACCCTCTACGGCTGCGACCCGGACGAGCGCCCGGACATCTACGGCAAGATCGGCAACTCCGGCGTCTCCATCGCCACCCTGGACGACATGAAGGTCCTGTACGACGGCTTCGATCTGGTGGCGCCCACCACCTCCGTCTCCATGACCATCAACGGCCCGGCTCCCATCATCCTGGCCTGCTTCTTCAATACGGCCATCGACCAGCAGCTGGAGAAATTCCGGGCCGATAACGGCCGGGAGCCCACCGAGGACGAGGCCCAGAAGATTCGGGAATGGGTGCTGTCCACCGTGCGGGGCACCGTCCAGGCCGACATCCTCAAGGAAGACCAGGGCCAGAACACCTGCATCTTCTCCACGGAATTCGCCTTGAAGATGATGGGCGATATCCAGGAGTTCTTCGTCCATAACCAGATCCAGAACTTCTACTCGGTCTCCATCTCCGGCTACCACATCGCCGAAGCCGGGGCGAACCCCATCTCCCAGCTGGCCTTTACCCTGGCCAACGGCTTCACCTACGTGGAGTCCTACCTGGCCCGGGGCATGCACATCGACGACTTCGCCCCGAACCTGTCCTTCTTCTTCAGCAACGGCATGGACCCGGAATACTCGGTCATCGGCCGGGTGGCGCGGCGTATCTGGGCGGTCGCCATGAAAAACAAGTACGGTGCCAACGAGCGCAGCCAGAAGCTGAAGTACCACATCCAGACCTCGGGCCGTTCGCTGCACGCCCAGGAGATGGACTTCAACGACATCCGCACCACTCTCCAGGCGCTGATCGCCATCTACGACAACTGCAACAGCCTGCACACCAACGCCTACGACGAGGCCATCACCACCCCGACCGAGGAGAGCGTGCGCCGGGCCATGGCCATCCAGCTCATCATCAACCGGGAATGGGGCGTGGCCAAGAACGAGAACCCCAACCAGGGCGCCTTCGTCATCGACGAGCTGACCGACCTGGTGGAAGAGGCAGTGCTCAAGGAGTTCGAAGCCATCGCCTCCCGGGGCGGCGTGCTGGGCGCCATGGAAACCGGCTACCAGCGCGGCAAGATCCAGGAGGAGTCCCTCTACTACGAGCACAAGAAGCACGACGGCTCCTACCCCATCATCGGCGTGAACACCTTCCTCAACCCCAAGGGCATGGCCCAGCAGGAAATCGAGCTGGCCCGTTCCACGGAAGAGGAAAAGCAATCCCAGATTTCCCGCCTGCGGGCCTTCCACCAGCGCAACGCCGACAAAGCCCCGGCCATGCTGGAGAAGCTCAAGCAGACCGTCATCGACAACGGCAACGTGTTCGCCGTGCTGGTGGATGCGGTGAAGGTCTGTTCCCTGGGGCAGATCACCGGAGCCCTGTACGAGGTGGGTGGGCAGTACCGGCGCAGCATGTAAGCGTTTTTCCTCCGCGTGTATAGCCCGGGCCTCGGCCCGGGCATTTTTTTGTAAGGACTTCCCTTACGGGCGAATGCGGGCTTCCATGGATTCCGGCCCGGGATTCCATGATGAAGAATGCATCGATACGCACAGGGAGGCTCATGGATATCGGCCATCGCACCGGCATCGCCGCGGATCGGGCAAACAGTGAAGGCGCCGCCTGCGACTTCCGCGATGTCCTGCCCCTGGCGGCGATGGTGGTCCTCCTCAGCACCGTGTCCCATCTCCTGGCGGGCAAGCGGGCCATCCCCATCTTCGGGGCCGACCGCCTTTCCTACATGCTGATCCCCCTGACCATCTGGGGGCTTTTCTACCTCCTGGCCTTCCTGCTGCACCTGTTCCGGGCCAGTTGGGCGGGAACGCTGCCATCGCCCTGGCACGGCAGCGCCGAGTGGAAACCCCTGCCCGGGGCCGCCATCGTCCTCCTGGCCTTCTACGGCATCACCTCCAGCGGCAACCTGGCGGAGATTTACCGAACCTACGCTTCCGATTGGCACGACGCCCTGCTGTGGCATCTCGAATCCCCTCTGCGCGCCACCCTGGCGGGCTCCTGGCTGGATAGGCCCTGGTTCTGGGACGGCATCTACTTCCAGATGTGGACCTTCGTCCTGGTGGTGGCGGCCCACGCCTACAGCACCGAAGGCTCCCGGCGCTTCGCCGTCCTCGGCCTGTCCATTCTGCTGGCCTTCTTCCTCACCCGGGCCATCAACCTGGCGTTCCCCACGGCGGGGCCGGCCTTCTTCCAGCCTTCCGCCTTCTCCCTGGACGGTACCGTCAGCAAGGCCGTCCAGAACCTGCTTCGGGCCTACATGGCCGGCCATATACCGGCCAACGGCATCTATCCGGCCACCATGGCCCTGCCCAGCCTGCATGTCGGGCTGACCGCCATCGCCGCCTGGTTCCTCGCCCAGCGGCGGCCCTGGACCCTGGTTTTCAGCCTTCCCTGGCTCCTGCTCATCTGGCTCTCGACCATTGTCCTCGGCTGGCATTATTTCCTCGACGGGCTGGCGGGCCTCGCCGTGGCCGGCGCCGCGGTGTTCCTGGCCCACGCCATCCAGGAGCAATGGGGCCGATACGCGTCGCCCCTGGCGGGCCCCCGTCGACAGGTAGGTTGGTGAGGGTAGTCGGCGGCCATATCCAGCCGTCCATTGGAGCCGATTGCTACCGGGGAAATGCCGGGAACAGCTGATTAGAGCAATCACCCCGGTACGTTATAAATGCCCAATGTATAGGACGCCGGCAAATCGGGCCGGCGCAACCTTTTCTCAATACCGTCCCCCTGCCCTGGAGATAGGAATGTCCGCCGGACAACAGGTCGCCATCCCCACGCCATCCGCCGTCATTCCCTGGCGGTGGTGGGTTGTCGTCCTGGCCACGGCTCACTTCATTCTCTTCGCCGGCCTGGGGCTGGCCCGCCACTGGGGATTCATGACCTCCCTGAACGACCTCGGCATGTTCGACCAGGCGGTCTGGGGCCTTCTCCACGGCAAACCCTTCCTGAACACCAGCTCGCCGTTCAATGTCCCGATGAACTGGCTGGGATGGCATTTCAATCCGGTGCTGGCCCTGTTCGCCCCCCTCTATGCCATCGCCGAGGCGCCGGAATGGCTGATGGTCGCCCAGGCGGCGGCGCTCGCTGTGGCGGCCTGGCCCCTGTTCCTGCTGGCCTGCCGTGTCAGCGGTTCGGAACGGACCGGTTTCCTGTGGGCGGTGGCCTACCTGTTCAATCCCTTCCTCCTGAATGCCGTCGCCTGGGATTTCCATCCCGTCACCCTGGCGGTTCCCCTGGTGGCCCTGGCCCTGCTGGCGGTGGAAGCCGGGAACGGGCGCCTGCTTCTGGGCAGCTGCCTTCCCCTGCTCCTTGTCCAGGAGCAGA
>JBLNBI010000425.1:0-7281 GCA_050259815.1 Actinomycetota bacterium
GCATGGCGAGCCCAGAAACCTTCGTAGTCCTTCTCGGCTTCCGCGCACAGGGCCTTGTAGGCCTCCATCCCGGAAACCGCAGCGTTCTTGACGGCTTCGTCAGACGGATAGAAGAGCTGCACGGACTCATTCGACATATTATTTCTCCTCTGCGGTACTTGGTATTTAAGTTGAAAAAACTGATCGGATCCCGAGATGCGCGCCCAGGACCAAAAATCTGACCCCGCTATTCTGGGCAAAAGCACGCTGCCGCGCCCTGCCGTTGCGTAGCATTAGACTTCGATAATCTTACATTCCGCTTACACGTTATTACGTTGCAATGCAGCAAAAACGCGGAGAAAAGGCGACATCTTGGCGTGTTAAACTCGCAAACTTGTTCCAGCCACCAGAACCATTGATTGGGAGTCTTAATGAGTACCATCCGCCAGGACGATTTCATCCAGTCCATCGCCGACGCGTTTCAGTACATTAGCTGCTACCACCCCCTCGATTACATCAAGGCATTGGGCGCTGCCTACGAGCGCGAACAGAGCCCGGCGGCCAAGGACGCCATCGCCCAGATTCTCACCAATTCCCGGATGTGTGCCGAAGGCCGGCGCCCCATATGCCAGGACACCGGGATCGCAGTGGTCTTCCTGAAGATCGGCATGAACGCCAAGTGGGATGCCAAGATGAGCATTCAGGAAATGGTCAATGAAGGCGTGCGTCGCGCCTATAACAACCCTGACAACAAACTGCGTGCTTCGGTTCTGCTGGACCCGGCCGGCGCCCGCAAAAACTCCAAGGACAACACCCCGGCGGTCATCCACTACGAGATGGTGGAAGGCGACCACGTGGAAGTGATCTGCGCTGCCAAGGGCGGCGGCTCCGAGAACAAGTCCAAGTTCTACGCCCTCAACCCCTCCGACTCCATCGTGGACTGGGTCCTGAAGACCGTTCCCACCATGGGCGCCGGCTGGTGCCCGCCGGGCATCCTCGGCATCGGCATCGGCGGCACCCCGGAAAAGGCCATGCTGCTGGCCAAGGAAGCCCTGATGGCCCCGGTGGACATCCATGAGCTGATCGCCCGCGGCCCCAGCAACCGGGTCGAGGAACTGCGCCTGGAACTGTACGAGAAGGTCAATGCGCTGGGCATCGGCGCCCAGGGCCTGGGCGGCCTCACCACCGTCCTCGACGTCAAGATCATGGACTACCCGACCCACGCCGCTTCCCTGCCGGTCGCCATGATCCCCAACTGTGCCGCCACCCGCCACGTCCATTTCCATCTGGACGGCTCCGGCCCGGCCCACCTGGAGCCGCCGAAGCTGGAAGACTGGCCCGCCGTCACCTGGAAGGCCGACACCAACGTCGCCACCCGGGTGAATCTGGACACCCTGACCAAGGAGGAAGTCGCCTCCTGGAAGCCGGGCCAGGTGCTGCTCCTGAACGGCAAGATGCTCACCGGCCGCGATGCCGCCCACAAGCGCATCCAGGACATGCTGGCCAAGGGCGAGCAGCTGCCGGTGGACTTCACCAACCGGGTGATCTACTACGTCGGCCCGGTCGATCCGGTCCGTGACGAAGTGGTCGGCCCCGCCGGCCCCACCACCGCCACCCGCATGGACAAGTTCACCCGCATGATGCTGGAGAAAACCGGCCTCATCTCCATGGTGGGCAAGGCCGAGCGCGGCTCCGCCGCCATCGAGGCCATCAAGGACAACAAGTCCGCCTACCTGATGGCCGTCGGCGGCGCCGCCTACCTGGTGGCCAAGGCCATCAAGACCGCCAAGGTAGTGGGTTTTGCCGACCTGGGCATGGAAGCCATCTACGAGTTCGACGTGAAGGACATGCCGGTGACCGTGGCCGTGGATTCCCAGGGCACCTCGGTACACAAGACCGGCCCCGAGGAGTGGTGCGCCAAGATCGGCAAGATCCCCGTCGCCGCCCTGCACGGCAACTGATCTGCCCCAAGCACGAAAAAGGCGGCCTAGGCCGCCTTTTTTATTGGGTGGCGCCCTCTTCCTGGGCGCGCTCCGAAAGTCGCCTTTCCATCTCGGGGAGCGGCAGGCCGAAACCGAATTCCCGGTCAATGGCCTTGAGAAGCGGGATCACTTCCACCCCCAGGGTGCCGAGGAAAGGCTCCACCTCGTCCGGGGTACTGACCAACAGGGACGATAGGGCGCGCAGGGCGGGGATTTCCATGTCCAGCCAGGCCTTCCTGGCCACCGCCACCTTCCGCTTGGAGCCGCCCCCCGTCTTCATTCGCATAGCCGCCAGGGACAGGAGTTCTTCCGGGGAAAGGGTGCCGTCCTCCGGGGCGCTCGCCACCCCGGTATCCACCGCCAGCTTGACGGGCTGGCCCTGAACGGCGATGCGGGCGGCCGCGATGCTGGCCTTGAGTCGGTCGGCGAAGGCCGAACACTGGGCGAAGCCGACCCCTTGGGAAACGATGACGCAGCGTTGGGTGGAGTAGAGGCCGATACAGTCGTTGCCCCGGATGGTGGAGAGGAGCAGCTGGGAAAAGCGTTCGCAAATCTTGTCGGCCACTTCCTGGCCCAAGTCCGACACAAGGGAGCCGTAGTTCCCGACCTCCAGCACCACCACGCTCACCGGGTCGTCCCGGTCGTCGGAAAAATCAAGGGCTTGATGGAGCTTGGCCTCGACCTCCTGTCGGGACAGCAGGCGGGGCTGCTCCCCGCCCTCGGGCAGCCGATGGGCTGCCGGCGCACAGATGCCGGCACTCGCCTCCTCCCCGGAGTCGGTAGCATCTTCCGAAGGTTTCACCTGGGCGCCCACCCGCCGCATGATCTCGTCCTTCTTCAAGCCTTTGGTCAGGAAGTCGGAAACGCCCAGCGCCTTGGCCCGGTGCTTGCCTTCTTCCGTCTCGGAATCGGAAATGATCAGGAAGAAAGGCAGGTTCTTCAGGCGCCCCAGGCGGTTTTCCCGCAGGCGCTCGACCAGCTCGAGGCCAGTGACCTTGGGCAGTTGGGCAGCGGCGACGACGGCGACGATACGGGTATCGAGAACCAAGGTCTGCCAGGCCGATTCGCCGTTATCCTCCTCGACGATTTCGAAATGATCGGACAAGTGCTTGGCGAGGGATGCACGGACAACACGGGAACCATCGACAATCAGGATGCGGGGTAATGTGCTCATGCTGGACCGGGAGGGGAATTAGCACCAAAGTTCTATGCAAATGATATTACCTTATTACCAAATGCAGAACGCACATTCCCGCACAATTTGCCCGGTCACCTCCGCAGGCGATACCAGAGCATCCCAATGAGCTCGTGCAGGGCGAAGCCCGAGGTGCGCATCACGTCGTAGCGGGGAATGAAATCCAGCAGCATGACGTCCCGACGGCTCCCCAGGAAGGCGGTCGGGGCCGGGACCACCTCGAAGCCCGCCGCCTCGAAGGCGGGAACGGATCGTGGCATGTGGAAAGCATGGGTCACTAGGGCGATGCGCCGGACTCCCTGGGGCAAGAGAATTTCAGCGGAATATTCGGCATTCTGGCGGGTATTCGCCGACTTCCCTTCGACCCAGCGGGTTGGGACCCCGAAGTCCCTGGCCAAGGCAATCTTCATGGCCTCCGCCTCCGGAATGCCGTAGCCGTCCGGGTTGCCGCCTGTCACCAGGACCGGCTTGCCGGATTCCCGGGCCACCAGGGCGCCGTAGCGCAGCCGGTCGAGAGCCATCTGCCGGACGTCGTCGCCGCCCCCCAGCTCCAGGGCCTTGCGATAGCGGCCGGCGGCCAGGATGACCACCGCGTCCACCTTGAGGTCCCGCAGGCTTTCCTGGGCCAGGACCGGATAGCGGCTCTCCAGCGGCTCCAGCAGACTGTCGGCGACGATGGTGGTGGAAAAGGCCGCGATCACCAGCAATCCCAAGGCGATCAACCCTTTTCCCAGGCGCGGCCGCCTCCCCACCAGGAGCAACCCGATGAACGCAGGCACCAGGCCATTCATGGGCGGCAGAAGAAAAGCGGCAACGAAATTGGTCATCAGCCAGGACATGACGGCTCCAGTGGAAAGAGGACGGATGTTGCCATGGGAATACAGCCATGGCGACCCTGGCGTCGCACTCCCCTGCCCGGCCGTCAGCCTACCTGACAGCGATCGCTAAGGCTGTTTTGCCGCCCCCTTGGCCTTCTGGACCGAGATCGCTTCGGCAAACCACAGCACTTCGTCGATGAAGGCCTGGGCGCGCTTCTCGTAACTCGGGTCGGTCGGATTGCCGGCCTGGTCGAAGCTGTCATGGACCCGGGAAACCGTCAGGGCAGCCGGGATGGGGAAGCCCCCCATGCCCAGGGTGACAAGGCGCAACTGGGCCAGGCAGTTGATGCCGCCGAATCCCCCGGCCGACACGGTGACGATCCCGAAAGGCTTGCGGGCATACTCCGGCAGCAGGTAGTCCAGGGCATTCTTGAGAACGCCGGGATAGCCGTTGTTGTATTCCGGGGTGACGATGACGATGGCCGCCGCCCGGTCGATCTTCTGGGCAAATTCCTTCAGCCCCGGCGGCGGATCATCCCGAAAACGCAGCCGCTCCTCCATGATGGGCAAGTTGAGTCCCAGGAGGTCGATCAGCTCCGTATCGACCCGTGCCCGCTGTCCGAGACGCCCGAAGACGAAGCGTGCCACCTTGTCGCTTTCCCGGCCCCGGCGGGTGCTGCCCAGGATGACGGGGATGAAGAATTTGCTGCTGTCGGGACTGACCATGGAATGCCTCCTCTATCCGTTTGCCAATATCGGCAACGGCGGCGCCCCTTAGTTCCAGGGGAAGCCCCCTGCCCGACTTCAGGCCACCGACTGGGGCTCCAGGAAATCGCGAACGGCCGTGTGAAGCTCCTCGAACTCCTGGGGGGACAGGCGCAGGATGGCGAGACAGGCATCGGCCATCTTGGTCCACTCGCAACAGCTGCTCAACCCGGTCTCGTCCTGGATCAGCTTCTCCGCCAACTGGGCCAGGCAGATGAGGCGCCGGGAAGTCGGGGAGAATGCCCCGCCCCCGGCCTGGAGGGAAATGAAATCGTGGTGGTGCCGGATGGCGACGCAGGTACTCTCGGGCAGCCACCAGGACTGGCCAAGGAGGGAACCCACCACCGCATGGTTGGTGGGGTGGCGCGACTCCTCGACATCCGTGAAGGCATGCTCGGCATCGGCGTTGGCCCTCGCCAGGGTCTCGAAGTAACCCGGGAAGCGCCGGGCCATGATGGGTATGCCGCAATCCCGGAAAAGGCTGAAGGTGTAGGCCTCCTCGGCCAGGAGACCAACGCCGGTGCCCAACTGCTGAACCAGCCACCCGGAAACCTGGGCCACCCGGGCCGAGGCGTCCCAGAAGCGCTCCAGCCGGGGCGGCGTCGGCAGGGATTTGCGCAGGACGATAGTAGCGATGGCCGCGGAGATGGTGGAAAGCCCCAGCAGGGACAGGGCATCCTGGACGGTGCGTGCCTTCTGCCGGTATCCGAAGAAGGGGGAATTGACCAGCTTGATCAGGCTCCCGGAGATGCTGACGTCGGCACTGATGATCCGGGCCAGGCTTCTGAAATCCGGCTCCTCCTTCTGCACCTCGAGGGCCACCTTTTCCAGAATGGTCGGCCGGGGGGGAATGCCGAGTTGGCGGATGGTGTCCGCCAGGCGTTCGTCCAGGGGGCCAAAAGCGGTCTGGTTGCTGATCTCGATGTTCATTGGCCGATCCTCTTCTGTAGCCATAGATCCAACTCTTCTTCCACAAGGGGTTCCGAAAACAGGAATCCCTGGACGTAGGTCACGCCGGCTTCACACAGGCACTCGTACTGGGCCCGGGTCTCCACCCCTTCCGCCACCACCGTCATCCCCAAGTCCCGAGCCAGCTGGGTAACGGTGCGGACGATGGCGAAGGACTTCCGGTCCTCGGGCAGCCCGACCACGAAGGCCCGGTCCAGCTTGATCTTCCTGGCCGGCAGATCCTTCAGATAGGCGAGGCACGAGTACCCGGTACCGAAGTCGTCGATGGCCAGGGGCAAGCCCGCTTCCTGGACCTCGGCCAGGTTCCGCCGCACGTTGTCCGACATGTCCATGAAAAGGGACTCGGTCAGTTCCAATTCCAGCAGTTCCGGCGGAACGTCGGTGCAGGCGAGCACCCCATGGAGCGCCTGGCAGAATTTGGGCGCGGTGAGCTGGGCACGGGAAATATTCACCGCCACCTTGGCTGGCACGCCCCGGGCTCGCAGCTTCTGGACCTTGCGGGCGGCAGTCATCAGGCTCCACTCGCCGAGGCGCACGATGAGGCCGGTCTTCTCCGCCACGGGGATGAAGGTGGTCGGCATCAGAATCCGCTCCTGCACCCGGCAGCGCATCAGGGCTTCGACCCCTTCAAGGGCGCCATCGAGGCCCAGGATGGGCTGGTAATTCAGGGACAGCCCACCGCTCTCCAGGGCCTCGTGGAGCAGTTCCTCGACGGCCAGCTCTTCCCGGGCCAGGGGATTGCCGAAGCGCCCGGGCACCAGTTCCTCGCCGGAGACGACGTACTGCCCGCCCCCCAGGCGCTTGGCCGCCAGCATGGCCCGGTCGGCCCGCTCCAGCACATTGAGAAGGGGCTCGACCGTATTGAGCTGGGCGATACCCATGCTGCCGGAAGGCCGGAAGCGGACGTGGCCGATCTCCATCGGCACCTTGAGGGATTCCTGGATGCGCTCCGCCATCATCTCGGCGGCATCCAGGTCGCGGCCGGGCAGCAGCAGGACGAACTCGTCCCCGCCCAAGCGGCCGAAAATTTCGTTGCCGCCAACCAGGGACTTCATGCGATAGGCCAGCTTGGCCAACACGTTGTCGCCGGCCTGATGGCCGAACGACGAATTGATCTGCCGAAAGCGATCGATCCCGATCCAGACGATGCAAAAGGGCTTACCGGCGGCACGGGCCTCTTCGGCCAGCCGCTCAACCTCCCCGATGCATTCCACCCGATCCAGGAAACCGGTTAACCCGTCCATTCCTCTGTTGTTCCGACGCGTCATCCGCCGCCGACGGGCCGCCGCTGGCAGATGTCCTGAAAATTGATTTATGTCACGCAGTCTAAACGAAAAGTCGGCCTTTCGTCATAAGCATGTGAAATATCCCTCTCCCACCGAAGAAAGGCATAAAAAAACCCGCCGACAAGCGGCGGGTCGAAGCTCTGCTGCAATTCTTGTCGATCAGCTAGCCAGGGCCTTCTTGATCTGCTCCAGGGTGGAGGGATCGTCGATGGTGGTCAGATCGCCCGGATCGCGGCCTTCAGCCAG
Organism: Actinomycetota bacterium; assembly: GCA_050259815.1. GTDB lineage: Bacteria > Pseudomonadota > Gammaproteobacteria > Burkholderiales > Rhodocyclaceae > JAGTRP01. The sequence goes on from JBLNBI010000425.1 coordinate 7,241, forward strand.
CGCCTGCAGGGAGCGGCGCAGCATCTTGCCGGAACGGGTCT
>JBLNBI010000426.1:0-10264 GCA_050259815.1 Actinomycetota bacterium
ACTGCTCGGTCCAGCGCCGCCACCAGAAGGTCCTGGAGGAGGCCCCCGCCCCCGGCATGACGCCCGAACGCCGCCGCCAGATGGGCGAAGCCGCCGTCGCCGCCGCCAAGGCGGTGGGTTACGTGGGCGCCGGCACGGTGGAATTCATCGCCAACCAGGATGGGTCGTTCTACTTCATGGAGATGAACACCCGGCTCCAGGTGGAACACCCGGTCACCGAAATGATTACCGGCCAGGACCTGGTGGAATGGCAGCTGCGGGTGGCCAGCGGCGAGCCCCTGCCCCTCCGCCAGGATCAGCTCCAGATCCGGGGCCATGCCCTGGAAGCGCGCATCTACGCGGAGGACGCGGCCAAGGGCTTCCTGCCCTCCACCGGCCGGCTCGTCAGCCTGGTGCCGCCGTCCGAGAGCCTCAACGTCCGGGTGGATACCGGCGTCGAGCAGGGGGACGAAATCACCCCCCACTACGACCCCATGATCGCCAAGCTCATCGTCTGGGACGAGCACCGGGACGCGGCCCTCGCCCGCATGCGCCGAGCCCTGGCCGACTACCGGGTGGCGGGGGTCACCACCAATATCGACTTCCTCTCCCGCCTGGTGGCCTGCCCGGCCTTCGCCGGCGCCGACCTGGACACCGGCCTCATCGAGCGCCAGAAGGATTTCCTCTTTCCGGCGGCCCAGCCGGTGCCCCGGGACGTTCTCCTGGTGGCTGCCGTGGGCGAACTCCTGTGGGAACAGCACGCCGCCCGCCAAGCCGCCAAACAGAGCGGTGACCCTTGGTCTCCCTGGCATGCCCGGGACGGCTGGCGCATGAATCTCTCCGCCGCCCGCTGCATCAATTTCCGGGATGGAGACGATCTCCACGAGGTCCAGGTGCGCTACGGCAAGGACGAGTGGCAGCTCACTGCCCGGGGAGAGACCACCGTGGCCCGGGGCCGCAAGCTGGAAGGCGACCGCTTCGCCGTGGAGCTGGACAACCGCCGCCTCATCGCCAGCCTGGTGGTCGTGGAGGACAAACGCCACATCTTCCTCAACGGCGCCACCCACATGCTGCTGCGGGACGATCCGCTCCACCTGGTGGAAGCCGGCGGCGCTCAGGGCGGCGGGCTCACCGCGCCCATGCCGGGGAAGGTAGTCGCCCTCCTCGCCCATCCCGGCCAAAAGGTGGAAAAAGGCGCTCCTCTGCTTATACTGGAAGCCATGAAGATGGAGCACACCATCACTGCCCCCGCCCAGGGCACCGTCAAGGCCTTCTGCTTCGCCGCCGGCGAGCAGGTGTCCGACGGCGCTCCCCTGGTGGAATTCGAGACCGAGAAATGAGCCTGCCGAACCGCGTCAAGATTGTCGAAGTCGGCCCCCGGGACGGCCTGCAGAACGAAAAGCAGGTGGTCCCGGCGACCATCAAGATCGAGCTGATCGAGCGCCTGGCCGCCGCCGGCCTGCCGGCGGTGGAGGCGACTTCCTTCGTCTCCCCCAAGTGGGTGCCCCAGATGGGGGACAACAGCGAGGTGCTGCGCAGCATCAGCCGCAAAGCCGGGGTTTCCTACCCGGTCCTGACCCCCAATCTCCGGGGCTTCGACTCGGCGGTGGAAGCAGGCGCCACGGAAGTCGCCATCTTCGCCGCCGCTTCCGAGACCTTTTCCCACAAGAACATCAACTGCTCCATGGCCGAGAGCCTGAAGCGCTTCGAGCCGGTGGTCTCCGCCTCCAGCGCCCTGGACATCCCCGTCCGGGGCTACGTGTCCTGCGTGGTGGGCTGCCCCTACGAAGGGGCCGTGGCGCCGGAGAAGGCCGCGGAAGTCGCCAAAATCCTGTTCGAGATGGGCTGCTACGAGGTTTCCCTCGGCGACACCATCGGCGTCGGCACCCCGGCCAGCGTCTCCCGGCTGATCGAGGCCTGCGCCCGCACGGTGCCCATCGCCAAGCTGGCCGGCCATTACCACGACACTTACGGTATGGCCATTGCCAACATCTACGCTTCCCTCCACATGGGCATGGCGGTGTTCGACAGCTCGGTGGCGGGCCTGGGAGGCTGCCCCTACGCCAAGGGCGCTTCCGGCAACGTGGCCACCGAGGACGTGGTGTACCTGCTGGACGGCCTGGGCGTCCATACCGGCATCGACTTGCAGGCCCTGGCCGCCATCGGCGACTGGATTTCCACCGTCCTCCAGCGTCCCAACGGCGCCAAGGCCGGCCGCGCCCTCTGCGCCCAGGGTATCTGAGTGGGCCTGCTGTCCGCCATCGCCGGCGTCCTCAAGCCGGCCGCGCCCCCCGATCCGGCCACGGCCAAGGCCCTGGAACGGATCGTCGAGCTGGTGGACCCGCTCCTCAAGGCTGCTCCCGATTTCGAGCACAAGCTGGCCGCCCCGGTCCACCACGCCCTCGGCTACTGCGAAGGCCTGGTGGCCGGCCTGCCCGGCCCGGTGGATATCAGCCGCCAGACCTTCGGCAGCAATCCCCTGATCCATGCCCTCTTCGCCACCATGGACGACGTGGGCCAGATGTTCGGCAACAGCCAGGCGGTGCGGGACTACCTGGATGACCCCGAATCCTGCCGCAGCGACCATTTCTACGCCCTCTTCGCCGCCCGCCGGCAGGAGAAGCACCAGCTCGGAATGGCCATTCAGGGGGATGTGATCCAGGCCGACGTTCCCCAGACCGTGCTCTACTTCTCCGGCCAGCTCCTGGTCGAGCCCCATGCCGACCTGGAAACCACCAAGGCCCGCCTGCGCAAGGCCGCCTTCGACAGCCTGCTGATGAGCTTCCACGCCCACGTGGAGGCCCTGCGCCTGGAAAAGGCCAGCCTGGCCGCCGACTGCTCGGTGGAGCGGGCCCACCTCACCATCCTGCAGGACCGGGCGAACGGCAGCGAGGTTTCCGTCCATACCCGGCGCCTGGCCGAACTGGACGCCCATCTGCGGGAAGTGGCCGATTCCCTCATGCCCGACCAGTTGGAAGGAGCCCTGGCCGCCTACCTGATGTCGCCGGAGGTATCCCTGCGCCTGGACCCGGTGAGCGTCAGCGTGGACCGCCTCGGGATCGTTTCCCCACCGGAAAACGGCGCCGATGGCCCGGATATCGCCACCCTCTCCTTCCCCGAACTGTGCGGCCGGGACCGCCGCCGCCACCTGGTCATGCTGGCCCGCATCGACCAGGAAGAGGCTCGCCAGGCGGTGGAAGCCAGCCTCGACCAGCAACGCCGTTTCCTGATCATCTGATGGTTGCCTCACCCTGCATCAACGTCTGCAAGATGGACGCGGGCACCGGCCTCTGCGCCGGCTGCTTCCGCACCCTGGACGAAATCGCCGCCTGGTCCTCCGCCGACGATCAGAAACGCATCGACATCCTGGTCAAGGTCGCCGAACGCCGCCGGGAACATGCCCGGCGGGAGATGGATCTACGCTCTAAAGACGACAAGGGAGAAGGTTGATGGACGAGGACCAGTACATCTGCGTCGGCGTCTGCATGGCCGACCCGGATTCCGGCTACTGCCTGGGTTGCGGTCGCCCGCCCCTGGGGACGCCGGACGTGGTGGTGGAAGTGGTGCCGGCGACGCCCGCCCAACCCCTGCCTTCCTCCGGCGACCCCGACACCCCGGCATGACGGTACGCCTCCCGGATTCCATCCTCGTCCTGGAGCGGGGCTGGCTGTCCGCCAACAACATCCTCTTTTTCGAGGGCGAGGGCGCCACCCTGGTGGATAGCGGCTATGTCACCCATGCCTCCCAGACCGTCGCCCTGGTGGAGCGGGCCCTGGACGGGCGCCGCCTGGACCGGTTGGTGAATACCCACTCCCACTCCGACCACATCGGCGGCAACGCGGCCCTCCAGGCCAGTTTCCATTGCGAAATCCTGGTCCCGGCCGGCCTTTCCGCCACCATCGCCGAATGGGACGAGGACGCCCTCCTCCTCTCCCCCCTGGGCCAGCAGGCCGGCCGCTTCCAGCACGATGGGGTGATCCCGCCCGGCACGGAAATCGAGATGGGCGGCCTCGCCTGGCAGGCCCTGCCGGTGCCCGGCCACGACCAGTCGGCGCTGGCCTATTACAACCCGGAGCATCGCCTGCTCATTTCCGGCGACGCCCTATGGGAAAACGGCTTCGGCGTCCTCTTTCCGGAACTCCTGGGAGAAGCGGACGGCCTGGCCGACGCCCGCGCTACCCTGGAAATGCTGGGGCGGCTCCCCATCGACACGGTCATCCCCGGCCACGGCAGCCCCTTCGGCGCCGTGGACGCCGCCCTGGAGCGGGCCTTCCGGCGCCTCCAATCCTTCGAATCCGACCTGGAACGCCTGGCCTGGCACGCCCTCAAGGTCATCGTCTCCTTCCACCTCATGGAAAAGCGCCGGGTGCGCCGGGCCGACCTGCCCGCCACCCTGGCCGGCATGCCCTTCCTGGAGAGCGTCAATCGCCGCTATCTGGACTGGGACAACGCCGTGCTGGCCGAGCGGCTGGCTGCCGAGCTTCTGGCCGTCGGCGCCATTCGTGAGGAGGAAGGCTGGCTGGTGTGCCGGTAGGGGAGTCGTTATATCTGGATGAGTGTCTTTCCGTGGCGGAAAGCATCGACCATCCAGATGGTCTTCTCAGGTCCGGAACCGCCCCACCGCATTCTGCATTTCCTCCGCCAGCTTGCCCAGGCTGCGGGCAGCATTGGCTGTCTGGTCGGCAGACTGGCTATTTTCACTGGCCATTGCGGCAATCTTCTCGATCCCTGTGGCGACGACCACCCCCGTCTGCTCCTGATCGCTGGTAGCAACGGTGATGTTGTCCAGGCCTTGGCCGACCGCCACCACCGAGTCGCCGGCGGAAGCCAGGACTCCAGTCACTAGGTTCAGAGACTCCCGGCTGGTGGTGAGATTGGAAATGGCCCCTTCGATGGAACGGGTGACAGAATCGGACTGGTGACCCAGGGTGTGGGTGATGCCGTCGATTTCGTTGGCTGAGGCGGCGGATTTTTCGGCCAATTTGCGGACTTCGTCGGCGACCACCGCGAAGCCCCGCCCCGCTTCCCCTGCCCGGGCAGCCTCGATGGCCGCGTTGAGGGCCAGCAGGTTCGTCTGCTCGGCGATGGCTTTCACCTCGCCGGTAATATGGGCAATGGCGGCGGTGCTGGAAACGAACTGGGTCACAGAGTCAGCAATGCCGCGCACCGTCCGCTCCATGGTCTCCACCCCTTCGCTCAGCCTGACAAGATTGGCGTTGCCCTGCTCGGAGCGTCGCAGGCTTTCGTGGGACAGTTTCCGGACCTCCTCGGCACTATGGACCACCGTGGTAATGCTTGCCGCCATCTTGTCCATGGCTCCGGCCACGGCGGTGGAGGTTTCATGCTGGGTGCGGGACGAGCCGGCAACGTAGTCGGCACTCGACACCAGTTGCCTCGCGGCGGTGGAAACGTCCGTCGCCGAATGGCTGACCTGACGCACCAATTCGGCGAACTTGGCCATCATTTCATTGAACACCGCCGAGGCGGTGCCAATCTCGTCCTTGCTCCGAACCTCCAGGCGGCGGGTGAGGTCGCCCTCCCCGGAGATGATGGCGCGCAGGCCGACCACCATGCGCTCGATGGGGATGGTCACCACGCTCCGAATGAAATACCAGATGAAGATCAGGAGCAGGAAGCTGACCACCAAGGCGATGGACAAGGATTCGATCCGCTGGCGGATCACGGCTTTTTCGGACTTCGCCAGGGAAATCTTCATGCTGACGACCCCGAGGACGCTATTGTCCGGGGCGTCGTGGCATTCGATGCAATTCTTGCCCAGGTAGTTCTTGACGTTCTTCATGGGCCGGATGGCCAGGAGATACGGTCCGGTTTCATCCTCGCGGACATCCACCAGCTCCTGTCCGCCCTTGATCACCTGGGATTCCAGGTCAGTGGGCTTGAGGTCGTCGCGGACCTTTCCCTGATCCTTGAAGCTCTCCACGCCCTCCCGGGCAAGTTCGCTGGGCACCACCCGCAGTTCCTGGATAGAGGCCAGGTGTTTGATCTGGTCCAGGAAGAGATGGCGCTTCTCCATCCTCTCCGTGATCATCATCGCCGTCAGACCGGCCAGGGTCGAGTCGTGCATGCTGAGGGAAAAGTCCTTGGCCTGCTCGATGGCGGCATCCCGGTTTTTCTGGCTTTCCCAGAGAATGACGCTGCCCCAGGCGATGATGAGCACAGCCCAAATGGATGCCGTCAGGCGAATCCAGATACGGATGTCGGAAAATCGCAGCATATGTCCCCGCCTGCTTCAAATTGGTAATGTCCGTTGCCGGAATAGCCAAAGCAGGAAACGTGCTATTGAATTATGGAAGCCGGACAGGGGCTATAAGAGCGGAAGCGGTATCGAACGAGTCCCCATGCCTCCAAGCCGCAACCGTGGCTTGATTCTTGCGGCGGGCGTTCCTTTACCCGCTCGAATCCGGCAATCCTTCCCATTTCCGGAAAAAAGCGAGGGTGTTTTTCTCCGGTAAGGGAAATGGCGGCAATGGCTCAGGGTCTTAGGCGGATCAACAACCTCAGGATCGGCGTGCGCCTGTTGCTCGCCATCGGCTGCCTGCTGGTCCTGGCCTGGGGGGTGATGATCGCCTGGATAGCCTCCGAGCAACGGGCCGCCGCCATGGTCCGGGCCGAAGAGCTGGCCCAGAGCGTCCACCAGATGACCATGGCCAACCTGCTGTTCATGAAGGTCACCAAGACCATCAAGAAGCGCAGCCTCTATTACGAGCAGATCTACCAGTCGGATGCCATCAAGTACCTCCGCGTACTGCGGGGCCCCAAGGTGGTGGACGAGATGGGCGATGGCGACGAGATCGCCATGCATCCCGACGACCTGGAAAAGCGCGTCCTCCGGGAAGGCAACCCGGTACTGGAGGAAGCCGAGGACCCGAAGATGGGCCACGTCCTGCGCGCCGTCTTCCCCGCCAAGGCCTCCACCAACTACCTGGGCAAGAACTGCCTGGATTCCAGCTGCCACACCGAGGTCAAGGACGGCGACACCCTGGGCGCCGTGTCCATGAAGATCAGCCTGGCCGGCATGGACCGGGACATCGAGGCGGCCCGCAGCAAGCTGATCCTGGGGGCAGTGATGGTCACCCTGTCCCTGCTGGGATTCACCTTCCTCTTCGTCGGCCGGGTGGTTTCCCGGCCCCTGGCCACCATGGCCGGCAGCCTTCAGGGTATCGCCCAGGGCGGCGGCGACCTGGGCCAGCGCCTGCCGGTCCAGGGCCGGGACGAGATCGGCCGGGCTTCCGCCGCCTTCAATTCCCTGATGGAGAAGCTGGCCGCCGACGTGGCCCGGGAGAAGAAGGCCAATACCGAGATGACCCGCATCAAGTTCGCCCTGGACAGCGTTTCCGTACCGGTGACCGTGGCCGACGCCCGCAATGTGCTCATCTACATGAACAAGAGCGCCGTGGCGCTGTGGAAGACCCTGGCCCCCGGTGCCGCCCTGGTGGGGTCCGAACTGGCCGGGTACGTGGATGCCCTGGAACTGCGCCAGGCCCTGACCACCGCCCTGACCGCCACCGAAACCTTCAACGCCACCCAGGCGCACCACCAGCTACGGGTGACCGTGAGCCCCGTCCTGGACGAAGGGGGCAACTACATCGGCAGCGTCTCCCAGTGGGTGGACCGCACCCTGGAAGTGGAGGTGGAGAAGGAAGTGGAGGCCATCGTCTTCGCCGCGGTGCGGGGGGACTTCTCGCCGCGCCTCAAGCTCGAGGGCAAGGAAGGATTTTTCCTGTCCCTGGCCGACGGCCTCAACCAGTTCCTGGAGACCAGCTCCCGGAGCCTGGCGGCGGTGGCGGAAGTGCTCAACGGCCTCGCCCACGGCGACCTCACCCGCCAGATTCGCGGACGTTACGAGGGCACCTACAAGCGCCTCAAGGACGACACCAACACCACGGTAGGCCGGCTCCAGGACGTGGTCGGCCGCATCCGGGATGCCACCCACGCCATCGATTCGGCCGCCCGGGGCATTACCGCCGGCAACGCCGACCTGTCGGAACGCACCGGACGCCAGGCCGCCAGCCTGGAGAAGACCTCCGTTTCCATGCTGGAACTCACCGACATGGTGAAGCGCAACGCCGACAACGCCCAGCGGGCCAACGAACTAGCCCGGCATAGCAACGACATTGCCACCCAAGGGGGCGAAATGGTCCGGCGGGTGGTGTCCACCATGGGGGAAATCCAGGACAGTTCCCGGCGGATCGGCGACATCGTCGGCATGATCGACAGCATCGCCTTCCAGACCAATATCCTGGCCCTCAACGCCGCCGTGGAGGCGGCCCGGGCCGGGGAACAGGGCCGGGGCTTCGCGGTGGTGGCGACGGAAGTGCGCAACCTGGCCCAGAGGAGCGCCATGGCCGCCAAGGAGATCAAGGGGCTGATCGCCGCCTCGCTATCCCGGGTGGAGGACGGCGCGGACCTGGTGAGCCAGGCCGGCGCCACCATGGACGAGGTGGTGGACAGCTTCCACCAGGTGGCCGCCCTGGTTACCGAGATCAGCGCCGTCAGCAGCCGGCAGATCCAGGGCATCGACCAGGTGGCCGAAGCCGTGGGAGAAATGGATCAGGTCACCCAGCAGAACGGCGCCCTGGTGAAGCAGGCGGCGGCTGCCGCCGACAGCCTGGAGGACCAGGCCCGGGACCTGGTGCAGACGGTGGGGATGTTCAAGCTGGCCGGCGGGGAACTGCTTCCCCGCTAGGCGGCCGCTTCAGGGTCAGGCCGCCGGCAGCGCCCGGCGCACCAGTTGGACCCAGTAGGCCACGCCCAGGGCCAGCACATCGTCGTTGAAGTCGTAGTGGGGGTTGTGCAGGGTGCAGCCGCCGGTGCCCGGGCCGTTGCCCAGCCAGACGTAGCAGCCGGGCTTTTCCCGCAGCATGTAGGCGAAGTCCTCGGCCCCCATGGAGGGCAGGACGTCGGTCAGGACCCGCTCGGCCCCCAGCACCTCCCTGGCCACTTCCCGGCAGAACTCCGCTTCCGCCGGGCTATTCACCGTGGGCGGGTAGCGGTGGTCGAAATTCACCTGGATCTGGGCGCCATTGGCCGCCGCCACGCCGTTGCACAGGCGCTCGATGGCCCGCTCCACCGCCTCCTGGACCTCCGGCTTGAAGGTGCGGATGGTGCCCCGCAGGACGGTGTCCTCGGGGATGATGTTCCAGGCGGAACCGGCGTGGAACTGGGTAACGCTCACCACCGCCGACTCGCAGGGATGCAGGTTGCGGCTGACCACGGTCTGCAGGGCCTGGACCAGCTGGCTGCCGGCGACGATGGAGTCCACCCCCTGGTTGGGCATGGCGGCGTGGCAGCCGTGGCCCCGCACGGTGATCTCGAAGGCGCAGGTGCCGGCCATGACCGGCCCCGGCATGACCGCCATTTCCCCGGCCGGGATGCCCGGCCAGTTGTGCATGCCGAACACGGACTCCACCGGGAATTTCTCGAAAAGGCCGTCCTCGATCATGACGGCGGCGCCGCCTTCCGATTCCTCGGCGGGCTGGAAGATGAAGACGGCCGTGCCGTCGAAGTCCGGATGGGCCGCCAGATGGCGCGCCGCTCCCAGGAGCATGGCGGTGTGGCCGTCGTGGCCGCAGGCGTGCATCTTCCCGGGGTGCTTGGAATGGTGGGGGAATTCGTTCATTTCGGCCAAAGGCAGGGCATCCATGTCCGCCCGCAGGCCGATCATGCGCGTGCCGCTTCCCGCCCGCAGGACGCCCACCACGCCGGTCTTCGCCAGGCCCCGGTGGACTTCCAGGCCGTAGCGCTCCAACTCCCGGGCCACCAGGTCGGCGGTGCGGTGCTCGTCGAAGGCAAGTTCGGGATGGGCGTGGATGTCCCGGCGCAAGGCCGTGAGTTCGGCGAGAAATGGGAGGTCGAGGGGGTTCATGACGGTCTCCGGATGCTGGTCACAACAAAACTATTATGCCGCGGGTTGATCCAATGCGGTCCGTTCATTATCCTCCGCTCATGGACCTCATTCTGATCAGCGGCCTCTCCGGCTCGGGCAAATCGGTGGCCCTCCGCCTCCTGGAGGACGCCGGCTATTACTGCGTAGACAACCTGCCGGTGGTCATGCTCACCCTGCTCGTGCGCATGCTGAAGGAAGAAGGCATCCACAAGGTGGCCGTCGCCATCGACGCCCGTTCCGGGGACGGAATCGAACTTCTGCCGGAGAAGCTGGAAACCCTGGCCGAGGAAGGCATCCGCTACGCCTTCCTGTTCCTGGAGGCCAAGGACGAGACCCTCCTCAAGCGCTATTCCGAAAGCCGCCGGCGCCACCCCCTGG
>JBLNBI010000427.1:0-9764 GCA_050259815.1 Actinomycetota bacterium
CCTGGGCCTGGGACAGGTCATCCTGGTCCTGGGCATCGTGATGCCCGCCTTTTCCCCCAGCCAGAGCCATCCCATGCTCAGTTCCGGGCTCGGGCAGGTCAGCCGCTACGGATGGCTCACCCAGGCCCTGGCCCAGCCGGCCACCTTCGCCGGAACGGTGCTGGTGGATATGGGCGGCGGACTCTACCTCGCCACCCTCCTGGTGACCTTCCTTTTCCTTCCCTTGGGCGGCCTGGCCTATTGCCTGCCCGGACTGGGCGACCTGGCGGCCAATCTGCTGTCCGCCAATTCCATGCCCCGCAGTGCCTTCGCCTACCACAGCGTCGTGCTGGTCCCGATACTCACCGTGGCGGCCATCCATGGCGCCCGGAGGATCGCCTCCCGGCAGCGGCACTTCGACCAGGGCAACTTTGCGGCGATGGCCCTCATCCCCGGCCTGATGGCGGGCTATCTGCTGGCGCCGCTGCCCCTGCCGGGAGCCGCCGATTTCTGGTCGCCGGCGAGTTACCGGCTGTCCGCCGATCCGAACGTCGGCCTCATCCGGACCGCGCTGCCGGACAACGCCTCCCTGTCGGTGCAGGCCAATGTGGGGGCACATTTTTCCCGGCGCAGCGCCATCCATCTCTTCCCCCATGGCATCGGCCAGGTGGACGCGGTGGTGCTGCACCTGGACAACCCGACCCGGAAACTGGGGGAGGGCAGTCCCGAAGACGTCGCCACCTTGGCCCACCATCTGCAGATGCGGCCGGGCGCCTATCTGGACGGCATCGAAGCCCTGCTGTCCGACTCCGGCTATGGCGTATCCCTGTGGCAGGACAACTGGCTGGTATTTACCCGCGGGGCAACCGCCGCGCCGCCCTCGGTCCAGGAAGGCATCAAGGCCAGGATCGCGGATCTCCGCCGGGAATGGCAGCCGGCCCAAGACACCCCCAATCGCTTGGAGATGAAGACATGGTAGCTCGCATCAATGGCGGGAGACTGCACGCCCCGGTACGTCTGGCGATCGTCATTCCCTGCTACAACGAGACGGAAGTGCTGGACATCACCATCCCCCGGCTCATGGCCCTGCTGGACGAACTGGTGGAAAAGGACAACTGCGCCCGGGACAGCTACCTCCTCTTCATCGACGACGGTTCCCGGGACGACACCTGGCTCAAGATTTCCCGGGCCGCCGACGCCCATCCGGGGCGGGTCCGGGGCCTCCGCCTGTCCTGCAATGCCGGGCACCAGAGCGCCCTGCTGGCCGGGCTGGACTACGCCAACGGCCGGTGCGACGCGGCGGTGAGCATCGATGCCGACCTCCAGGACGACCTCGCCGCCATCCCCAGGATGGTCCAGGAGTACCGGGCCGGGGCGGAAATGGTGCTGGGGGTGCGGGAATCCCGGGAGGTGGACAGCTGGTTCAAGCGCAACAGCGCCCTGGGCTTCTACAAGCTCATGCGCCGCCTGGGGGTGAACCTGGTGGAGAACCATGCCGACTTCCGTCTCATGTCGGCGGCGACCCTGGCCAACCTGGCCAGGTTTCCCGAACGCAACCTCTTCCTGCGGGCCCTGCCGCCCCTGCTGCACAGCAGCGTCGCCACGGTCACTTACCGGCGGTCCTCCCGCCTGGCGGGGGAGAGCAAATACCCCCTGGGCAAGATGCTGGCCCTGGCCTGGAACGGCATCACCTCCTTCTCGGTGGTGCCCCTGCGGCTCATTTCGGTGGTGGGCGGCATCGTCTTCCTCGCCTCGCTCTTCATGATCGCCTACGCCCTGGCCGGCTTCCTGTGGGGCGCGGCGCTGCCGGGCTGGGCGTCCATCACCATTCCCCTCTACCTCCTGGGGGGAATGATCATGCTTTCCATCGGGGTGGTCGGCGAGTACCTGGGGAAGCTCTTCCTGGAGGTCAAGCGCCGGCCTCGCTTCCTGGTGGATACGACCCTGGGGGAGGGCGGCCGTGACGGCTGAAAAAGCATCCTCCGTCGATTTCGACGACTACGCCGACCGCTACGAGCAGTTGCTGGAGCAGCAGCTCGCCTTCTTCAGCGCCGACCGGGGCTACTTCTCCGACTACAAGGCTCGGCTGTTGTCCCGGGTGCTGGACAGGGCCCCCGAGCGCATCCTGGATTTCGGCTGTGGCGTCGGGTTGACCCTGCCCTACCTGGCTTCCCGCTTTCCCCGCAGCCGGCTCTGCGCCACCGATATCTCCCGGCGGAGCCTGGATTTCGTCGCCCGCTCCCATCCCGGGGTCGAGGTCATTCCGGACGGGGATCTGGATTCCCGGCGCTTCGACCTGGTCCTGGCCGCCGGCGTCTTCCACCATGTCCCGCCCGCCGAGCGGCCCCGGGTGCTGGCCCGCATCGCCGGGCTGCTAGCCCCCGGCGGCAGCCTGTGCGTCTTCGAGCACAACCCCTATAACCCGGTCACCCGCCACCTGGTCGCCACCTGTCCCTTCGACGCCGACGCCAGTCTCCTTTCCCGCCGGCAGATGGCGGGCCTCATGGCGGCGGCCGGCCTGGCGCCCCGGCGGGCCGGCTACTGCCTTTTCTTCCCGCCGGGGCTGGCCGGCCTGGCCCGCATCGACCCGGCCCTCGCCTGGCTGCCCCTGGGGGGCCAGTATTTTGTCCTCGGCAGCCACTAGGGAAACCCACCGCTTCGGCCGTTCCTCCCTGATCGGCGCCGCCAACACCCTGGTCGGCTACGGCGTCATCTTTGGCGCCACCGCCGGGGGGCTTTCCCCCTATGCCGCCAATTTCCTGGGCTACGGCCTGGGCTTCCTCTGTTCCTTCCTGCTGCACCGGCGCTGGGTATTCGCCGCCGGCGGGAATGTCCTCCGCCAGTTCCGGCGCTTCCTCGTCGCCTTCGCGGTGGCTTACGGCATCAATCTCGCCCTCCTGCATATGCTGCTCCGGCTGGATGTCGCCCCCATCCCAGCCCAACTCGGCGCGGCCCTGGCCTATCTTCCCTGTATGTACGCCCTCGCCAGGGTGTGGGTTTTCAGAAGTTGATCCTGGGGTCCTTCCCTTCCGTCCCCCCGTCTTGCCGCCAAACCCCTGGAAGCTAGGCCCGCCGGCGAATGCGGTGATCAGCTAATTAGCAGAAGCCGGGGGGTCCGATATAAATCCCATACCGATATGACTCGTGGGAAACAGGGCATTCCCAAGGGAATTTCCCGGCTTGCTTCCCGAATATCCCTGGCGATTGGAGAGAAATGGATTCCTGTCCTTCCGGACTGATGGCCGGCACCCGGCCCGCGGCAGTTTCCACCTTCGGCCTGTCCTGGCCGCTGCTGGTGGGAGTATTCGCCTGCCTGGCTACCCTGGACGCCAGCCAACTGCACGACGCGGACACCTACTGGCACCTGGCCGCCGCCAACTGGATGTTCCAGCATCGGGCCGTCCCCACCCTCGATCCTTTCTCCCACACCATGCCGGGGACGCCCTGGGTCACCCACGAGTGGCTGTCGGAGGTCCTCCTGGGGGGCGCCTACCGCCTCGCGGGCTGGACGGGGGTGGTGGCCCTGGCGGCTGCCTCCTTCGCCGCCGCCCTGGCCCTGCTCTGCCGCTTCCTGCTCCGCCACCTGGAACCCGCCTACGCCCTGGGATTCACCGCCCTGACGGCCCTGCTTGCCCAGGACCATCTCCTGGCCAGGCCCCATGTGCTGGCCTATCCTCTCATCGTTGCCTGGGGCATCGCCCTCGTCCGGGCCCGGGAGGAGGGCAGGGCGCCGGCCTGGCCCTGGGCCCTGCTGGTCACCCTGTGGGCCAACCTGCACGGCAGTTTCACCCTGGGACTGGGGCTGGCGGCCTTCTTCGCCGCCGAGGCGCTGTGGGAGGCCCCGGCCGGGGAGCGGGTCCGGTTGGCCAAGGCCTGGGGCAGCTTCGTGGTCCTCTCCCTGGGGGCGGCCCTCGCCACCCCCAACGGCCTGGATGGGCTGGCCTTCTCGGCCCACGTGAACGGCATGGATTACGCCCTGGCCCATATCGCCGAATGGCGTTCCCCCAACTTCCAGCGCTTCCAGCCCCTGGAAGTGGCCCTCCTGGCGGGCGGCCTGGCGCTCTTCCTGCGCGGGCTGCGCCTGCCCTTGCCCCGGGCAATCCTGGTGCTGGGGCTGGTGCACCTCGCCCTCAAGCACGGCCGCCATACGGACGTGCTGGGACTGCTTCTCCCCATCGCCCTGGCGGGCGCCGTCGGCCTGCAATGGCGCAGGATCGACGGGGCCGGCGCCGCCGCCACCCTGGACCGCTGGTTCCAGGCGCTGGCGCGGCCGGCCAGGCCGCCGGCCATCGCCGCCGGCCTGGTCCTGCTGGCGGGGGCGCTTTGCCTGTCGGCCCGAACCGACCGTCTGCACCCGCCGGCCGGCACCACCCCGGAGGCCGCCCTGAAGGCTGTCCAGGCCGCCGCTCCCCGGGGGCAGGTCATGAATTCCTATAACTTCGGCGGCTACCTCATCTACGCCGGGGTTCCGCCGGCCATCGACGGCCGGGCCGACATGTACGGGGACGCCTTCGTCGAGGACTACATCAAGGCCATCAATCTCGACGCCCCCGAGCGCTTCTTCAAATTGCTGGACAAATACGATATCGGCTGGACCCTATTCTCGCCGGATACTCCGGCAGTGGTCCTGCTCGATTACCTGCCGGGCTGGCGCCGTATTCACGCCGATAAGACAGCCGTCGTACATATCCGAATCGGGCGCGAGTGAATTAACCCATTCATCCGGTATTCACCCTATTTCCGCTGCCCATTCCATTCCGGCGCAGCGTTTATTCCAAAACAATCAAATTTCAAGGCCGCCGGCTTCGAGGGCGACTTTGTGACTTCATTCCCGGGATTCTTAGTTATGAAACCGTATTGCTGCCAGAGGGTCTCGTCGCCGGACTGTGCCGGGCTGCGTCACTGTTCCTGTAAAAACAGTGGCTTGTGTAATCAAATTCCTCGCCCGTACATCGAATTCATCCCGGGCGCTGGGGACTTTTTCCTACCCCAAATAGGGGTTTCGGCTAATTACCCGTAATTCGGATGGAATCTATAAATATGTCAACGGCAAAACACCGCTGGCATTGCCAAAAAACAGTGTTTTGCAGAGATACCAAAATGACTTGCGCACCAAAAGCAGGCATGGCGAATGGCCGGGAAAACCATGCGCCGAACAGCAGTAAATCAGGGGGATATTTCATCGACCGCCATATTGGCATTTTTTAAGGAGTTGGAAATGGAAAAGCTCATGACCCAAGTGAAGCAGTTTGTTCAGGACGAAGAAGGCGCCTCCGCCGTGGAGTACGGCGTGCTGGTGGCCCTGATCATCGTCGTGTGTATCGCCACCATCAAGGCGATTGGCGGAAATCTGAACAACGCCTTCGAGAAGGTGAACAACGCCATCAAGTAACGACGGCCCGGCGGGCCCGTGCCACCACGGCATGGGCCCGGTTCGAACGGCTCTACCAAAGGAAACGGACATGACTCGAATCCTGCGAAACCTCCTGAACCACCTGGCCTCCCCGTGGCGGGACGACAGGGGAGCGACCGTCGTGGAGTGGGCCGTCCTTGCTTCCTGCATCGCCGCCGTGGCCATCGTCGGCATCGGGCACGTCGGCCAGTCCCTGGCGAGCCTGTTCCAGCGCGCCCTGGACGTCATCGGAGCGTACTTCTGATGATCCTCGAACAATCCATGACTTCCCATATTCCCTTCGCCCGGACCGGCGGCGGCGACACGGCCCTCATGCTGGCCGGCCTCCTGCCCCTCTTCGCCATCCTCCTGGTGGCGGTGGTGACCGATGTGCGGGCGCGCCGCATCCCCAATCCCCTGGTGCTGGCCGGCATCGCCACCGGCCTCTTCCTTCACGCCGCCCTGCCCGAGGGCAACGGTTTCCTCTCCAAGTGGCCCGGCAGCCTGGGCGTCCTCAGCTCCGTCCAGGGGCTGGCCATCGGCGCCGGCGCCATGTTCCCCCTCTATTTCCTGCGGGTCATGGGGGCCGGCGACGTCAAGCTCATGGCCGCCGTGGGCGCCATCCTCGGGGCGGACGACATCGTCCCGGCCATCCTCGGCACCTTCATCGCCGGCGGCGTGGTGTCCGTGGCGGTGGCGGTGGCCGCCGGCAACGCCGGCCAGCTGCTCCGGAATCTCTACTACATGGTCCAGGTGACCCTGCTCAAGCTCGCCCTGCCGGGGCGTCCCAGCGTCGAGCCCCCCATCGAATCCGCCGGCAGCGCCCCCTACGCCGTGGCCGTGGCCCTCGGCACCCTGGGGGGGCTGTGGTGGGTGGCGAGCGGCGCGGTTTAACCCAATCAGGAAAGAGGAAAGACAAATGAATCAACCGGTCATGGATCGCCTTCGCAACGCCGCTCCGGGTTCCCAGCCCGACGGGGATGCGCATCAGCAGCCCGCCCGGCTGCCGGCGCCCCGGGATGCGGATGCCACGGGGCTTCCCTTCCCCCTCCTGGTGGAACTGATGCTGAAGACGATCTTCCAGGGCGGCCAGCTGCGGCTCTGGGAATGCCGGGAAAAAACCCTCCTGCCCCTGTCCGTGGTGGAATCCATTGTCGGCTTCATGCGGGCCGAGCGCCTGTGCGAGATCCAGCGCGCCGTCGCCGCCGGCAACGACATGTACTACGCCCTCACCGACCTGGGGCGGCTCCGCGCCCAGGATGCCCTGGCCAAGAACCAGTACATCGGCCCCTGCCCGGTGTCCCTGGAAAGCTACGTGGCCCAGGTGGAAAAGCAGAGCATCGTCGGCAGCCGCCACGTCGGGCGCGACGAAATGCGCCGCGCCTTCGACGGCATCATCCTGCCCGACGGGCTCATCGACCAGATTGGGCCTGCCCTCAATTCCGGCCGCTCCATCTTCATCTACGGCCCCGCCGGCACCGGCAAGACCTACCTGGCGGAGCGCTTCGTCCTGGCCCTGGCCCTGCGGGGCGGCATCTGGGTGCCCCACGCCTTTGCCGTGGATTCCGAAATCATTCAGGTCTTCGATCCCCTGGTGCACCGGCCCATGGAGGTGCCCGACAAGGAGTCCCGGGGCCTCGACCGCCACTGCAGCCACGACGAGCGCTGGATCAAGTGCACCCGGCCGGTGGTCATCGCCGGGGGCGAGTTGACCCTGGATGCCCTCGACCTGGAATTCGACCCGGTCAGCCGCTTCTATACCGCGCCACCCCAGGTGAAGGCCAACAACGGCCTGCTCATCATCGACGACCTGGGCCGCCAGCGGGTCGCCGTCCAGGATCTGCTCAATCGCTGGATCGTGCCCATGGATCGCCGGGTGGACTGCCTGTCCCTCCACAACGGCAAGAAATTCCGCATTCCCTTCGACGTCAGCCAGGTGTTCTCCACCAACCTGTCGCCGGAAGACGTGGCCGACGAGGCCTTCCTGCGTCGCTTCGGCTACAAGCTCTACTTGGCCGGAGCCACCGAGGACCGCTACCGCAAGCTGCTCCAGCAGGCCTGCTCCCGCCTCGGGGTCCCCTTTACCGACGATGCCTTCCGCTTCCTTGTGGACAGCCTGCACGCCCGCTCCGGACGGCCTCTCTACGCCTGCTACCCCCACGACCTCGTGAGCCGGGTGCGGGACCGTGCCTTCTACGAGGGCGTCATGCCCGAGTTGAACCCAGAAAACCTGGAGTGGGCCTGGACGGCCTATTTCGGCGACCTTGAACCGACAGCCTAAAGCCATCACAGAGGAGGGCAAATGTCATGAGAAGCACCCGGGCATTGACGATGATCGTACTTTCGCTGGTCGCGGGCATCGCGGCCGTATTCGTGGCCGGACAGTGGCTCAACGGCCGGGCCGTCCAGACCGTACAGGTGGCCGTGGCATCCCGGGACATCGATCTCGGCTCGCCCCTCAACGCCACCATGGTCGAAATGGTGGGCTGGCCCAAGGACACCATCCCCAGCGGCGCCTTCAATACCAGCGCCTCCCTGGACGGCCGGGTCCTCAAGACCAACCTGGTCCGGGGCGAGCCCATCGTCGAGGCCAAGCTGGCTCCGGTGGGCGCCAAGGGCGGCCTGTCGGCGGTGATCAAGGAGGGCAAGCGGGCGGTCACCGTCCGGGTGAACGAGGTGGTGGGCGTGGCCGGCTTCGCCCTGCCCGGCAACTACGTCGATGTCATGGTGAACCTGACGGACGGCAAGAGCGAGCAGGTCTCCAAGATCGTGCTGGAACGCATCGTCGTCCTCGCCGTCGCCCAGGAGGCGAACCAGGACCAGACCAAGCCCAAGGTGGTCAATGCGGTCACCCTGGAAGTGACTCCGGAAGAGGCCGAGAAGCTCGACCTGGTGCGCAACGTCGGGACCCTGTCCCTGGTGCTCCGCAACCAGATGGACTCCAAGCCCATCATGACCGGCGGCGCCTCCAAGCAGGACATCCTGCGGGTCTCCCAGGCGGCAGCCGTGGCCAGCGCCGACGTGCCGGCCCCCCGGAAGGCGGTCGTCCGTTCCCGTCCGGCGGTCAGGAAGCCGGTGGAGAGAAGCTCCGGAAGCAACGTGGTGGTGGTTATCCGCGGCCTCCAGAAGTCCGAAGTGGAATCCCAGTGATCGCCTGAACAAGAGGAGAAGAACGATGCGTACCCAACACCCCGCCTGCTTCCCCGGCCCCCGGGCCGTCCGCCGGGTCCTCAACCCCCTGGCCCTCGCCCTGAGCGTCGCCCTCCTGGTCCCCGCTGCGCCGGCCCTGGCCGCCCGGGCCCCCGCCCTGTCGGCTGCCGAGCCCGCCGCCGTGGGCGATGCCATCCAGGTAGTCATCGGCAAATCCACCCTGCTGCGCCTGCCGGCCCCGGTGGAGCGCATTTCCGTAGGCAACCCGATGGTGGCCGACGTCACCCTCATCAGCCCCCAGGAGCTGTACCTGTTGGGCAAGACCTACGGTTCCACCAACCTCATCTTGTGGACCCGGGGTGGTGGGGCGACCATCGTCGATGTGGCCGTCAGCCTCGATGCCTCCCTGCTCCAGGGGCGCCTGAAGGAACTGCTGCCGGGCGAGAACGACATCAAGGTGTCCAACGCCGCCGAGTCCATCGTCCTCTCCGGCATGGTGTCCAGCGCGGTGCGGGCTGCCCAGGCCGTGGAGATCGCCGAGGCCTTCCTGGCGACCTTCAGCCGGGGTCTCACCATGCCCTCCATCGCCGGGGACAAGGCGGCGGCGCCCGGCACCCAGCTCACCGTCACCCAGTCCACCCAGTCCGGCGGCGCCGGCCTGCGGCCCCGGGTGGTGAATATGCTCAAGGTGGCCGAGCCCCAGCAGGTCATGCTGGAGGTGAAGGTGGCCGAGGTGCAGAAGACCCTCCTCGACAAGCTGGGGGTGGAAGTCAGTTCCTCCCTCACCCGGGGCAGCTTCTCCGCCTCCCTCCTGACCGGGTTTCTCACCAACAGCGCCGGGGCCATTGCCGGCAGCGTGGTGCGGGGCGGCTTCAATTACGGGGTCACCCTGGATGCCGCCAAGAAAGACGGCCTCATCCGGGTCCTGGCGGAGCCCAACATCGTCGCCATCAGCGGTCAGGAAGCCAGCTTTCTGGCCGGCGGCAAGATATTCCTACCGGTTGCCAGCGCGCCCAACGCCCTCACCGGCGTCGTCACCGTCACCCTGGAGGAAAAGGAGTTCGGGGTCGGCATCAAGTTCACCCCGACTGTGCTTGAAGGTGGCCGCATCAATCTCAAGGTGGCTCCCGAGGTGTCCGAACTCTCCCAGACCGGCACCCCTTTCACCACCGTCAACAACGTGACCGCCGTGCTGCCCTCCATGACCACCCGGCGGGCCCAGACCACGGTCCAGTTGAACGAC
>JBLNBI010000428.1:0-3804 GCA_050259815.1 Actinomycetota bacterium
CTGTCGCTCCTCTACAAGTCCGAGCCGGACCAGGTGCGCCTCATCATGGTGGACCCCAAGATGCTGGAACTGTCCATCTACGAGGGCATTCCCCACCTGCTCGCTCCCGTCGTCACCGACATGAAGCAGGCTGCCAATGCGCTCAACTGGTGCGTGGGCGAGATGGAAAAGCGTTACAAGCTCATGTCGGCCATGGGGGTGCGCAACATCGCCGGCTTCAACACCAAGATCAAGGAAGCCGAGAAGCGGGGCGAGCACATCCCCAATCCCCTGTCCCTGACGCCGGAAGCCCCGGAGCCGCTGACCACGCTGCCCTTCATCGTGGTGGTCATCGACGAGCTGGCCGACCTCATGATGGTGGTGGGCAAGAAGGTGGAAGAGCTGATCGCCCGCCTCGCCCAGAAGGCCCGGGCCGCCGGGATCCATTTGGTGCTGGCCACCCAGCGCCCCAGCGTGGATGTGATCACCGGCCTTATCAAGGCCAACATTCCCACCCGGCTCTCCTTCCAGGTATCCAGCAAGATCGACTCCCGTACCATCCTCGACCAGATGGGCGCCGAAGCCCTGCTGGGCCAGGGCGACATGCTCTACCTCGCCCCGGGAACCGGTTATCCGACCCGGGTCCATGGCGCCTTCGTCTCCGATGACGAGGTCCATCGCGTGGTGGAATACCTCAAGACCACCGGCGCACCGGAATACGTGGAGGACATCCTCTCCGGCGCCATGGATGACGACGAGGGTGGTGGCGGCGACGGCGGCGAGGGGGGCGATGCGGAAAGCGATCCCCTCTACGATCAGGCGGTCGAAGTGGTGTTGAAGAACCGCCGGGCCTCCATTTCCCTGGTCCAGCGCCATCTGCGCATCGGCTACAACCGCTCGGCCCGGCTCATCGAGGCCATGGAGAAGTCCGGCCTGGTGTCCGCCATGGACGGGCGCGGCGGCCGGGAAGTCCTGGCCCGCAAGCCTGAGGAGTAAGAATGAAAGCCAATATCCTGATGTTGGGCCTCGCCCTGGCGCCGGCCCTGGCCTGGGCAGGGGCGGTGGAACAGCTGCGCCACTACCTGGACAGCACCCGCACCCTGAAGGCGGAATTTTCCCAGACCGTGGTGGGCAAGGCCGGCCGCAAGCCCCAGCAGTCCTCCGGCACCCTGGCCATTTCCCGGCCCGGCAAGCTGCGCTGGGACATCCAGAAGCCCTATCCCCAGGTGATGGTGGGCGACGGCGACAAGTTCTGGATCTACGACCCGGAGCTGAAACAGGTGACGGTCAAGAAGATGGGCCAGGCCATCGGCAGTACGCCGGCGGCGCTGTTGTCCGGTAGCAACGACCTGGAGAAGAACTTCACCCTCCGGGAGAGCGGCGAGGCCGACGGGCTCACCTGGGTGGACGCCCTGCCCAAATCCCAGGACAGCGGTTTCGAGAAGGTCCGCCTGGGCTTTGCCGGCAGCGACCTGAAAGCCATGGAACTGTTCGACAACTTCGGCCAGACCACCCAGGTGCGCTTCTCCCGCATCGACCGCAACCCGGCCCTGCCGGCGACCCTGTTCAAGTTCGTGCCGCCGGCCGGGGCGGATGTGATCGGCGAGTAAGCCTGCTGCCGTGTCGCGCGTCGGGCGGGGCATTTGCTCCGTCGGGCTGCGGAACTCGGGCCGTTGGCCCTCAGACAGTCCTCGCCCGCTCCGCAAACGCCCCACCCTCCGTCTGGCCTCCGTGGGGCTCAGGCCTGGAAGAAGTCCTCCAGTCTCTCGAACACCGCATGCTCCGCCCCGTGGCGACGCACCGCCAGGACGTCTTCCAGCTTTTCCAGCTGACGGATCATCTGGGGCAGGCGCTGGTCCTCGTTCACCAGGAGCCAGATGCGGCTCTGCCGGCCGTCCCCCACCGGCATGCAGAGGATGCCCTCCACGTTGAAGGCCCGGCGGGAAAATAGCCCGACCACATGGGACATCACCCCCGGGTGGTTATTGACGTCGATTTCCAGGACGGCGCGGTGCAGCGCCATGATTTCATTCTGGTTGGTGGCATTCATGGCTCAGTTCCCGATCATTTCGCGGTTGGCGGCCCCCGGCGGGACCATGGGGTAGACCATCTGGTTCACGTCGATGCTGGCGTGGATGAGCCACGGCCCGGGGGAATTGATGGCCTCCAGCAGGGCGGCGCCCGGGTTGGCGTGGTGGTCCAGATCGACGGCATTGAGGCCGCAGGCCTGGGCGAGCTTCACGAAGTCCGGCACGGCATGGAAGCGGGAGGCGTAGATCCGCTCTCCGTAGAACAGGGTCTGCTGCTGGTGCACCAAGCCCAGGGAGGCATTGTTCATGAGGACGATCTTGACGTTGGCGTTCTCCTCGGCGGCGGTGACCATTTCCTGGATGTTCATGAGGATGGAACCGTCACCGGAGAAACACACCACCGTCCGCTCCGGTTCCGCCAGGGCGGCGCCGATGGCGGCGGGCAGGCCGAAGCCCATGGTCCCCAGCCCGCCGCAGGTCAGCCACTGGCGCGGCCGGCGCAGGGGATAGGCCTGGGCCACCCACATCTGGTGCTGGCCCACGTCGGTGGCGATGACCGCCTGGTCGTCCAGGCAAGCGGCGATGCAGCGGATGAGGCCGAAATGGCTGAGGGGATGGTCCACATCCGGCAGGGCCTGGGGAAACTGGGCCTTCAGCTCGGCGACCCGGTTCAGCCAAGGAAGGCGGGAGGTGGGCTCGACAGCCGGGAGAAGGGCGGTGACCACCTTCTTCACGTCGCCGGTGATGGCCACCTGGGCGGTCTTGATCTTGCCCAGCTCGGCCGGGTCGATGTCGATATGGATGATCTTGGCCTGGGGACAGAACTGGGCCACCTTGCCGGTCGCCCGGTCGTCGAAGCGGGCGCCGACGGCGATGAGGAGGTCGCATTCGTCCAGGGCCAGGTTGGTGTAGCGGGCGGCGTGCATGCCCAGCATGCCCAGGGACAGGGGATGGTCCACCGGTAGCGCCCCAAGGCCCATCAGGGTCATGACGGTGGGCAGGTTTGCCTTATCGGCCAACTGCAGGGCCACCCCGGCGGCTTCGGAATGGATCACTCCGCCCCCTAGGTAGAGGATGGGCCGGGCGGCGGCGTTGATCATGGCGGCGGCCTCGGCCACCAGGTCGAAATCCACGGCCGGGGCGGGCAGGGGGGCGCCCGGGGCGGGCCATTCGGCAATCTCGATGGCCTGGTTCTGCACGTCCTTGGGGATATCTACCAGTACCGGGCCAGGCCGGCCGGAGGCGGCGATCTCGAAGGCCCGTGGGATGACTTCCAGCAATTCCTCGGCGGAGGAGACCAGGAAGTTGTGCTTGGTGATTGGCACCGACAGGCCGTAGGTATCCACCTCCTGGAAGGCGTCGGTGCCGATCATGGAGCGGGGCACCTGGCCGGTGATGGCCACCAGGGGGATGGAATCGAGCTTGGCGTCGGCCAGTGCGGTGAGCAGGTTGGTGGCGCCGGGGCCGGAGGAAGCGAGGCACACGGCTGGCTCGCCGCTCACCCGGGCCATACCCTGGGCCATGAAGCCGGCGCCCTGCTCGTGGCGGGCGAGGACGTGGCGGATGGTGGATGAGCGGGCGAGGGCGTCGTAGAGGGGCAGGATGGCGCCGCCGGGGATGCCGGCCACGGTGCGTATGCCCTGCCTCTCCAGCAAGCGCACCACGATCTGGGCGCCGGTAAGGGTTTCTGTCATCGGAGTCTCCTTGGTTGCCGGAATACCGGGGAGGCTCCAAAAACAAAACCCCCGCCGGTTGCGCCGGCGGGGGTTGGAAGGAATTCAGCGTGCTTTCTTTA
>JBLNBI010000429.1:0-2698 GCA_050259815.1 Actinomycetota bacterium
GGCCAGGTTCTGGACCGGCAGGATTTCGGTGAGCCGGCATCCTACCCATTGGGCGTCATCGAAATAGTGGGGCTCCGGCAGGCGCTCCTTGCCCAGGTCCGAGGCGATGCGCTTCAAGAGGGGCAGGAGCCGGGAACGCTCCGGCGGAATGGGCACGGTGGAGCTGTCGGGGATGAGTTCCACCTTGGCCCGCAGCAGCTTGTCGGGCTCCACCCGCTTGTCGAGGATGCGGAAGCGCTGGCCGCCCCGGATGGTCAGCATCAGAATGCCGAGCTGGGGCATTTCCCAGCCGGTGATCTCGGCCAGGGTCCCGATGGGATGGGGCTCGGCCGGCTCCCCCGTCTCGGCGCCGGTGGCGATCAGGCAGACCCCGAAGGGCTTGCCGTCCTTCATGCAGGCGGCGGCCATGTCCAGGTAGCGCTGCTCGAAGAGCTTGAGGGTCACCGTCCCGCCCGGGAAAAGCACGGTGTTCAGGGGGAACACCGGGACTTCAAGGGGGGCGGGCCGCGACCGGCGGCGCAGGAAATCGAAAAAGCCCATGTGCCTTGGTTCCTATGCTCCTGCATCGCCCCAGCGCCGCATCAGCTGGTGCGGCACCTGCAATTGGTCGAGGATGCGGGCGACGACGAAATCCACCAGGTCGTCCACTTTCTCGGGATGGTGATAGAAGCCGGGATTGGGCGGCAGGATGACTGCACCGGCCTGCGCGAGCCGCAGCATGTTCTCCAGGTGGATGGTGGACAACGGCGTCTCCCGGGGGACCAGCACCAGCTTGCGCCTCTCTTTGATTACCACGTCGGCGGCGCGTTCGATCAGGTTGTCGGCCAGGCCCTGGGCGATGGCGGCCAGGGTGCCCATGGTGCAGGGGCAGATGACCATGGCGTCCGGCGGGTTGGAGCCGGAGGCTACCGGGGCAAACCATTCCTCCCGGCCATAGACCTCCAGTTTCTCTTCCGGCGCCGTGAAGCGGCCGAGCAGCGCCTTGCGCGCTTCCGCCGGGCGGGAGGGCAGTTCCAGCCCCATCTCCTGCTTGGCCACCACCTGGGCAGCCTGGGAATAGAGCAACTGGACCCGGACGCCGGCCTGGAGCAGGCATTCCAGCAGCCGCAGGCCGTAGGGCATGCCGGAGGCACCGGTGAGGGCGAGGCAGACGGTTTCAGGCATGGCGGATTTCCGTAGAGCGATGTTCCTCCAGCAGCCGGGCGACGATGAGGCCGTTGATGGTGCCGAAGACCAGGGCGGCGGTGCCGAAGATGGGGGTGAGGGCGAAGACGCCGTCGTGGGGGATGAGCCACAGCCGGGCCAGGAGCAACTGGCCGCCGATATGGGCGAAGGCGGCGAGGATGCTCCAGCTCACCGGCCCGAACCAGCGCTGGGGCAGGTGGCGGGCAAAGGCCAGGATGCCGAGGCTCAGCACCGCCCCGGTCAGGGACAGGAAGAAGCCCGGCGCCAGGAACTGGCCGAGGAGCAGGCTCCCCGCCACCACCCGCAGCCCGGTGACCCAGGCGGCGGTGGTCCAGCCGTAGCGGGACAGCACCAGCAGGGTAACGATGTTGGCGAGACCGGGCTTCACCCCGGGCAGGGGCGTGGGGATGGCCGCATCGATGAGGGAGAGGCCGACGGCTGCCGCCGCCAGGCGGGCCACCCGGCGGTCCTCGTCGCTCACCGACAGTTCAGTAACTGAGAGAGTCATAGGCCTTGGTGCGCCCGGCGATCTGCAGGCTGACCCGGTTGGGGGCGCAGATGGCGATCTGGCCCGGCCGCGACAGCCAGCCCTGGCGAACGCAGTACTGGCGCAGTCCGGGGTCGGAAACGACCCGGGCCCGGCCCGGCTCGATGCTGATCAGGGTGGTGCCCAGGGGGCCGGGGACTTCGATCTGCCGGCGGGCATGGAGATCCACCTGGGCGAAGACCTGGCCGTCCTTGCGGATGATGGCCCGGTCGGCGAAGCCCCCCTGCCAGAGCATGGGCACGGTAGCCCCCACCAGGGCGCCGCCGGCCAGCATGAGCAGCCAGTCGCCCGGGCGCAGGAGGGACAGCCAGGACATCACACGGCCCCGGCCAGGGCGCGGTGGCGGACGAGGACCCGGGCGTGGGGACGGAACTGGCGCCCCAGCCATTCGGCGAAATAAACGGAACGGTGCTGGCCGCCGGTGCAGCCGATGCCCACCGTCAGGTAGCTGCGGTTGTCGTTGATATAGCTGGGCAGCCATTCGGCAATGAAGCGCCGGATGTCGTCCCGCATGCGGCGGACTTCCTGCTGGTCCTCCAGGAAAGCGATCACCGGCTGGTCCAGGCCGGTGAGGGGCTGCAGGGCCGGCTCGTAATGGGGATTGGGCAGGCAGCGCACATCGAAGACCAGGTCGGCATCCAGGGGGATGCCGTTCTTGAAGCCGAAGGACTCGAACAGCAGGGTCAGGCCGCCGCCGGGTTCCTCCTCGGTGAATTGCTTGACCCAATTGCGCAGGGCGTTGGCCTTGAGGTCGCTGGTGTCGATGCGGTGGCCCAGGCCGGTGATGGGGGCGAGCAGCTCCCGCTCGGCTCGGATGGCCTCTTCCAGGGTGCGGGTGTCACTGGCCAGGGGGTGGCGCCGGCGGCTTTCGGAATAGCGCTTGAGGAGGGTCTCGTCCTTGGCCTCCAGGAACAGGAAGGCGTAGCGGATGCCTTCCTCGGCCAGGGTTTCCAGCTTCTCCGGCAG
>JBLNBI010000430.1:0-3751 GCA_050259815.1 Actinomycetota bacterium
GTAAGCACCTTCCGGGGAGAATAATCCAACGCATCGCTTTGGATGTGTGAAAGGGGATTCAGGGATGTCGCTCATCCTCCTGACCAACGACGACGGCATTCTGGCGCCCGGCATCAACGCAATCCGGGAGGAACTGGAGCGCATCGGCGGACACGAGATCTGGGCGGTGGCGCCGGACCGGGAGCGCAGCGCCAGCGGCCATGCGATTACCATGTATCGCCCGCTCTTTCCCGTAAAAGCGGATATTCCCGGCGCCAAGAGTCCGTGCTATTCTGTAACCGGTACCCCGGCGGACTCCGCGAAGCTGGCCATTGAGGCGCTGCTGCCGCGGCGGCCAGATTTGGTCATTTCCGGCATTAACCGGGGCGCCAACCTGGGCACCGACCTGTTCTACTCGGGAACGGTGGCTGCCGCACTGGAGGGGCCGATTCTCGGCATTCCCGCCATCGCTTCGTCGTTGGATTCCTGGGATTCCAAGGACTACAGCGAGGCCGCCCGCTTTACCGCGGAGCTGGCCCAGAAGGTCCTGGCTGAAGGGCTGCCGGAGGGCACGCTGCTCAACGTCAACCTGCCCGCCCGACCCAGGGATCAACT
The DNA here is from genome assembly GCA_050259815.1 of Actinomycetota bacterium. Taxonomy (GTDB): domain Bacteria; phylum Pseudomonadota; class Gammaproteobacteria; order Burkholderiales; family Rhodocyclaceae; genus JAGTRP01. The sequence continues at coordinate 595 of JBLNBI010000430.1, forward strand.
GAAGGGCGTGCGTATCACCCGGCTGGGTCGGCGGCTTTACAAGGACCAGTGGGATAAGCGGACCGATCCCCGCGGCAAGACCTACTACTGGCTGGCCGGCGAACTGATGGAGCTGGATAACGGCGAGGATACGGACGTGGTGGCGGTAGAGCAGGGGTACATCTCCGTGACGCCGATTCACCTGGACCTCACCCGGTCTGACCAGGTGCGCCGGCTGGAAGGCTGGAACCTACGCCCCTGAGATTTTACTTTGCTGAAGGAAGTCCCCGCAGTTTGTCGAAAGAACTTATGGAAACGCTCGCGGCCTTTCGCCACGAGCGCATACCTTGAGAAAGGGTGCCTACATGAAGCGACCGATCATCGCCCGGGAAGGCTGGGCGTTTATCGCATTCCTGGCTGTTATTACTGCTGCCGCCGGCGTCGTCCACTGGGCGCTGGCGATCCTCCCGGCCGTACTGCTGGCCCTGTGCCTCTGGTTCTTCCGGGACCCCGAGCGGCCCGTGCCCGGTCAGGAGCTGGATGTGGTCTCCCCCGCTGACGGCCGCGTGATGTTCGTGCGGGAAGTCGAGGAGCCCCGCTTTGTCGAAGGCAAGGCGATCATGGTCTCGATTTTCCTGTCGATTTTCGACGTACACATCAACCGGATGCCCGTAGGCGGCACGGTCACCTATCGCGACTACGTCAAAGGCCAGTTCCTCGCCGCCTGGGATGAGACGGTGGGCGAGGTGAATGAGCGTTCCTACGTCGGCATTGACACGGGGCGCCATAAGGTGCTGGTGAGCCAGGTGGCGGGTCTGGTTGCCCGCCGCATCCTTTGCTGGCCGAAGGCCGGCGAGGTGCTGGCCCGGGGCGCTCGCTTCGGTCTGATCCGCTTCGGGTCTTGCACGCAAGTTTGGCTGCCCGCCGGCAGTACTGTGCTGGTGAAGCCGGGCGACCGGGTTCAGGGGGCGGCTACAGTCATAGGGAGGTTGCCAACGTGACGGAAAGGATACATGACCGGCGGGAAGTCCACGGCAAGTTCCGAGTCCGGGCAATTTACAGTGGCAAGTGGTGGCGTGAGCGGGGGAAGAAGGGCCTCTCGGCCATTCCGCACCTGTTCACGTTGATGAATCTGGCCTTCGGCGTCTTCTCCATCTTCCTGACGATGCAGGGCGAGTTCGAGAAGGCATCGCTGTGCGTGATCGGTTCGCTGGTGGCCGACGGCCTGGATGGCCGGCTGGCCCGGCTCTTCAAGGCGGACGGCGAGTTCGGCAAGGAACTGGACTCCCTGGCTGACGTGGTGGCTTTCGGCACGGCGCCGGCGATTCTGCTGTATCAAATGGTACTCCATGACTACGGCTACTTCGGCATGGCCTTCGCGGTCATCTTCCCCATGTGCGGTGCGCTGCGGCTGGCCCGCTTCAACATCATCAAGACCAGCGGTTTCTTCCAGGGCGTGCCGATCACGGCCGCCGGCACGCTGCTCTCCTGCCTGGCCTTCTACAGCATGCAGGAGGTGAAGGCGCCGGTGAAGCCGCTCTTCCCGGCGGTGGTGCTGGTGCTGGCCTACCTGATGATCTCGACGATTCCCTACCCCGACTTCAAGAAGCGGCCCAAGAAGGGGACGCGGATGGCGTGGGCGCCCATCGTGGGGCCGATGCTGGTAATGCTGGCCGTGCTGGCCGCCTCCGGCTGGAACCCCTGGGCGCTGGTGCTGATTCCCCTGACGGTCTACGTGACGCTGGGCCCGTGGCTGCTGCTGATCAAGCAGTGGGCGGAGCGGGTGCAGCCCTGGCTGGCGGGGGCAGGGCGGCGCTAACCGAATTTGATTCGTAAGGCGGTCGGGTAACCCCGGCCGCTTTCTCTGTGCTCCCTATAGCTCGGGAGGGCGCAGGTGAGTAGCGACAGCGCTCGCCTGTGCCCGATTATGCAGGTGGGGGAGTGGTGCGAGGGGGGCGACAGCCCCCCTTGCACTTGTATCATAGGAGCGGGACTTGCTTCGTAGACATGTTGCGAGGTTGTACGAGGCAAGGAGGTCCGGTGATGAACGGCGAGTCCAACGCCCCGTCCGGGCTTGATTTCCGGGCGGTAGGCATCGGCATGATCTGGGGTCTTGTACTCATGCTGGTCGGGGTCTTGATTCAAACGTTAGCCTCCATCGCGTCGCCGCTGTCGGAGGGCACTTTTGCAGTCCTGCAGTTCGTCTGGCAGGGGCTGGCCGCCCTGGTGGGCGGGTATATGGCCGCCCGGCGGGCCGGGTCCTCGGGCTGGCTGCACGGCGCCTTGTCGGGAGCGGCGCTGGTGCTCTCGCTGGCCGCCGTCATGGGGTTCAGCCCGGCGCTGCTCACGCTGGCCTATATTTTGAAGAGCGCCGGCATCGGGACCGGGGCTGGCGTCCTTGGGGGAATCCTTGGCGTCGGTGGGAGTGAGCGGTGATTTCGCCTCTGACCGAGATACGCGCCAAAATCGGACACAAGGCTGGAAATACGCCCCAGCCTTGTTCATGACAACGAGGCCACCGGCCAGGGGAACTCCCGCCGGCGGCCTCGTCCTTATAACGGAACCGGCAATTCGGCTTCCAGGGGACGTGGGACGTTCTCAAGGTCAATCACGTAGTCCCCGAACCGCTTGATGTGCCTCGTCAGGTACGGGAGCACTGACCTCCGGATGGGCCTGGTGTTGCGCCAAGGAGAGCCCATCGAGAAGCCAGGACGGCGAGGCCGTCCATGCGGGAGATCCACTTGTCTCAAGTGGTGCCGGCGCTTTCCAGGCGGGTAGAATTTGACGCTTGCCAATTTGGGGATGGACCCGAAAACGACCTGTCGTCGTGGTCGACGTCTGGCTAGCTCTTGGGCGCACCAGCACCGGCGTAATAATAGGGCGGCACAACGAGCCATCCACGCTGCTGCATCAGCTTCTTGAGTGTGTACCCCTGGGCCATGACATGAGTCTGGAAGTTGAAAAACATGCCAAGAATGTCGTCTCGTATACCACTGAACATCCCAAAGAAGCAGAACATAAGTAGCCCGTTAATCTTGACAATCAGCATGTTGGCGATCTCGTTGTCGGTCATCTTCGCCCCCGGGGGGATCTGGCGCTCGTCCGCCTTGGCCTTATCTCCCGTTCCTGAAGGCATGTCAATGCCTTCGTTACGGAGGAAGTCCGTCACCTGCTTGGC
>JBLNBI010000431.1:0-3478 GCA_050259815.1 Actinomycetota bacterium
TGGGCCTCGCCAAGGCCAGCCTGGAAGCGGCCACCCGCTACCTGGCCTTCAGCCTCGGCCCCGAAGGCATCCGCGCCAATTCCATTTCCGCCGGCCCGATCAAGACCCTGGCCGCCTCCGGGATCGGCAACTTTGGCAAGCTGCTTTCCTACAACGCCCACCACGCTCCGCTCCGTCGCAACGTGACCATCGAGGAAGTCGGCAATGCCGCCGCCTTCATGCTCTCCGACTTGGCCAGCGGCATCACCGGCGAGATCCTCTACGTGGATGGCGGCATCAACACCGTCGCCATGGGCAACGCGGAACCCTGGGCCGGCTGATTTCCGGTTCGCCCAAAAAGAAAGCCGGCCAATTGGCCGGCTTTTTTATTGGCGGGTTGCCGAAGAAGCTTAACGCTCCTTGGCCTCCAGGGCAGCCTGGTTGATCTCCACCTTGTAGCGGGCCCGCAGGGCAGCCAGGTAGGACTGGACATCCTCCTGCATCACCAGGCCGCCCAGTTGGCGGGCCATGGCCTGGCGCTTGGCTTCATCGATCTTGTCGCCGGCCTCCACCTTCACCACCTTGTAGAGGGCATAGCCGTTGCCCGGTACATCCAGGCCGGCGTAGGCAGGCAGCTTGGAGGCGTCGGCCTTGAAGATGGCCTGTACGGCCTGGGACGGTAGTTGGGAGGCTTCCAGGCGGGAAACGGTCTTGGCCGCACCCCAGGAAATCTGCTGGGCCTCGCCCTTCTTGAGGGCGTCCAGCTTTGCTTCGCCGGCCTTCTTGGCCAGGGCCTGGGCTTCCTGGCGCTTCAGCATGGCCTCGATCTTGTCCTTGACGGCCTCGAAGGGCTGCAGGGAAGCAGGCTTGTATTCCAGGACGCGGGCAGCCACCAGGGTGTTGGGGGCCACTTCCACCGCTTCGGTATTCCGCTTGTTCTTCACTGCATCCTCGGAGAAGACGGCGGAAAGCAGCTTCTCGTTAGCCAGGGGACCGTTGGCCGGGTTGGGTTGGCGGGCCAGCCAGCCGGACTGCTGGACGGTCAGCTTGAACTTCTCGGCCACGGGCTTGAGGCTGTCGGACTGCTCATACACTTGGTTGCTGAAGCCTTCGGCGGCTTCGGCGAACTTGCGGGCGGCAGCCTGCTTCTTCAGCTCGGACTCGATCTCCGGCCGGACTTCGGCCAGGGCCTTTTCCTTGGCGGCATGGATGCCGGTGACCTTGATGATATGGAATCCGAAATCGGACTCGACAATGCTGGAGATCTCGCCTTCCTTCAGCTTGAAGGCGGTGTCCTCGAAGGCCTTGACCATCATGCCCCGGCCGAAGAAGCCGAGGTCGCCGCCCTTGGCGGCGGAACCGGGATCCTGGGAATACTTCTTGGCCAGGTCCGCGAAGGAAGCCGGGTTCTTCTGGACTTCCTTCAGCACCTCCTCGGCCTTCACCTTGGCCTGGGCCTTGTCGCCCTTGTCGGCAGAAATCAGGATGTGGGAGGCGCGGCGCTCTTCCGGCTGCTGGTAGCGTTCCTTGTGGCCTTCGTACCAGGACTTCACCTCGGCGTCGCTCACCGCCACCTGGGATTCGATGGCCGGCAGGGACAGGACCACGTATTCGGCCCGGGCCTGCTCGGGAATCTCGAAGCGCTTGCTGTTGGCGTCGTAGAACTTCTTGGCGGCGCCCTCTTCCAGCTTCACCTGGGACAGGAAGTCGTCGGCAGCCAGGCGGTACTCCTGCACCTCCCGCTTCTCACCCTGGAGGGCGACCACGCGGTCGCTGACGGTACGGGGGATGAAACCGGACTGGCCGACGCCGCCGGCCAGCTGCTGCAGGGTCAGGTCCTGGCGGACCTGGGCTTCGAAGCCGGCCACGGTCATGCCCTGGGCCTTGATCAGGGATTCGTAGCGCTCGGGGGAGAACTGGCCGTTGTCCTTGAAGGCGTCGATGCCGCCGATGGTGCGGCGCACGGCGTCGTCGCCGGCCGCCATGCGGCTCTTGCTGGCCTCGAGGAGCAGGACGCGCTGGTCGATCAGGTCGTCCAGCACGGCCTTGCGGGCCTGGGGATTGTCCAGCAGCTTGGGATCGATGTTGCCGAACTGGCCCCGCAGCCGCTCCTGCTGGTCGCGCAGAGCCTGCTGGAACTGCTGCTGGGTGATCTTGACGTCGCCGATCTTGGCCACGTGGTTGTCATTGCCAACGTTCCGGATATAGGACTCGACACCGAAGAAGGCGAACGGCAAGGTGATCAGGGCGAGGAATACCTGGACGATCCTTTTGTTGTTGCGGACTGCGTCGAACATGGCGGGCGCTTTATCTGAAAAATGAAATAAAAAAAGGCGAACTCGCGTTCGCCTTTTGTGTTCTTTGGCGGAGTGGACGGGACTCGAACCCGCGACCCCCGGCGTGACAGGCCGGTATTCTAACCGACTGAACTACCACTCCGCGCTCCAGCTAACCGCTGAAAGACCGCATGTTAACACAGTCCGCGGCAAAGCGGAACCATTTATGCCGAAATAACGGCGGCGGGAAAAGCCGCTCTCCTTCCCCCGTTACGCCAGCCCTTCGGCTCTCAGGGCCTCCTGCACCGCCGGGCGGGAACCGATGCGGCTCAGGTATTCCCCCAGCCGCGGCCAGGGGGTCAGGTCGATCCCCATGGGCTTGGTCCAGCGGGTGATGGTGAAAAGGTAGCAATCGGCGACGGTGAATTGCTCCCCCATGGCGTAGGGCCCCTGGGCCAGGATGCTATCCACGTAGGCGAAGCGCCGGCCGAGCAGGGAGCGGGCCGCGTTCTTCCAATCTTCGCCGGCAGCGGGGTTGAAAAAGGCCCCGAAGCTCTTGTGCAGTTCAGCAGTGATGAAATTGAGTGTCGACTGGAGACGGTAGCGCTCCAGGGTGCCGTTGGGCGGCGCGAGCTTCCGGTCCGGCACCTGGTCGGCGATGTACTGGAGGACGGCGGGGACCTCGGTCACCTTGTTGCCGTCGTCCAGAACCAGGGTGGGCACGTAGCCATTGGGATTCACGGCCCAGTAGTCGTCGCCGGACTCGGTCCTCTTGGCCTTCAGGTCCACCTTCACCATCTCGGGGGACAAGCCCGCCTCCAGGGCGGCGATGTGGGGAGCGAGGGAACAGGCGCCGGGGGCATAGTAGAGCTTCATGGTTTCTCCTTGGATCTTCTTTGTGGGAACGGGCACGGCTTCGGAAAGTTTGGAGCCCCTTCCCCGCACCGCCGTTCCTTCACCCCTGGTGCCGACGCCGTTTGACAGCCCGAAGGCGAGTGGGTAAGTTGCCCTTCCCCACCCTCAACCCCACCGACGAAGCTGCCGTGAGCGAGAAGATTGCCGACCTGATCGACGGCCTGGACCTGTTCCAGGACTTTGCCTACCACGACCTTGAGATCCTCAGCCGCCACCTGGGCCAAACCAGCGTGGATAAAGGCGAGGTGATCTTCAACGAGGGGGATCCGGGCAGCTTCATGCTTATCCTGATAGACGGGCGCATCTCC
>JBLNBI010000432.1:0-4704 GCA_050259815.1 Actinomycetota bacterium
CGCTTGGGCGGATTCACCGGGGGATTGACGATACCCAGGATGTGGCCCGAGGTGGACAGGGCAAAGCGCATGGGGGCCGCCACGTTGATGTACTTGCGGATGCGGTAGCACTGCTTCCACGGGGCGATGTGGTCGTCCTCGGCGGTCACCGCGTAGAGGGGCTGGGTGATCTGGTCCAGGTCGATAGGCTCACCGGCGATGGTGAGCTTGTCCCGCTTGATGAGGTTGTTTTCCAGGTACATCTGCCGCAGGTAGTAGGAATGCATGGCCTGGGGCATGCGGGTGGTGTCCATGTTCCAGAACAGCACGTCGAAGGGCGGCAGGGGCTCGCCCAGGAGGTAGCTGTGCACCCAGTAATGCCAGATGAGGGGGTTGGAACGGAGCATCCGGAAGGACGTCGCCATTTCGGCGCCGTCCAGGTAGCCCTTCTTGGCCATGGACTCTTCCAGGGCCTCGATGCTGGCCTCATCCACGAAGACTTCGATATCCCCCGGACGGGAGAAGTCGGTCAGGGTGGTGAACAGGGTCCAGTGGGCCACCGGCACCTTGTCCTTGCCGTAGTGGCGGTTGGCCCAGGCCATGTAGGTAGACACCAGGGTGCCGCCAATGCAGTAGCCGACCAGATGCACCTTGGGCACCTTGCAGAAATCGCAGACGGCCTTCACCACCTCGTCCACGCCCTCGGTCAGGTAGTCGTCGAAGCGAACGTCCGCCATGTCGGCCGTCGGGTTCTTCCAGCTGGTGATGAATACCGAGAAACCCTGATCGGTCAGGTACTTGACCATGCTCTTCTTGGCGGTCAGGTCCAGGATGTAGAACTTGTTGATCCAGGGGGTGGTGATGACGATGGGCACCGCCCGCACCTTCGCCGTGGTGGGCGCAAAATGGATCAGCTCCAGCATGCGGTTGCGGAACACCACCTTGCCCGGGGTCGTGCCCAGGTCCTTGCCGACGGTGAAGGCATCCGGCTCCACCATAAGGATGGTCTTGGCCTCCGCATCCCGGACGAAATTGCGCCAGCCATTGATAAGGCTTTCACCGTTGGTCTCGACGCAACGCTTCATGGCGACCGGATTGAGCCAGAAGAAGTTGGTGGGCGCCACCATGTTGAGCCACTTCCGCAGCCAGAAGGCCGCCCGGCGCCGCTCCTTGTCGGACAGGCCGGGGGTTTCGTAGAACATATCCTCCAGCCGGTGGGTCAACGCCAAGTACCACTCCTTGACGATGTCCCAGGTGGCCGCGTCCTTCCAGACAGGGTCCGTGAAGCGGGCGTCATCCGCGTTGGGGGCAATGACGTCCTCGGAGGGCAGGCCTGCGGCCCGCCGCCACAAATGGCCCTGGAGGGAGAAAAGGTCGTCCGACAGGCCGTTCATGGCCCGCGCCAGTTCCTGCGGATGCAGCAGCCACGCCATGGTGGCGTTGATCAGGGAAGTGGTGACGCCAAAGGGGTCCGCCACCTTGCTGACGGCGCTGTTGATCTTTTCCAGTTGGCTGGCTTCCCCGAGATTGAACCCCTTGTGAGGGTGTGACGACAATCCATTAGACATGGCACTGCTCCCCTAACGATGACTTCTTCATTTAATTCTAGACGCCCCGCCGAACATCGCAACGGGCCGCCAGGCAACGATCCTGGCGAGGTTTGACATCCTTCCGACTTGGCGTAGCATGACCCTTAAGAAAACCAATTGCAACGCAGCAAAGCGATTCGAGGAGGAAACCCCAAATGTTCAAACATATCCTGATTCCCACCGACGGTTCCGAACTGTCCCTGGATACCGCCCGCCGCGCCGTGTCCTTCGCCAAGGAAACGGGCGCCAAGATCACCGCCTTCTTCGCGAAGCCCGAATACCCCATCGCCTACTTCGGCGAAGGGGCTCTCATCGATCCCACGACCCCGGAGAAATTCGCCGAACTGGCTGATCAGCAGGCCGCCGAATACCTGGGTGCCGTGCAGAAGATGTGCGAGGAGGCCGGCGTCGACTGCGGCACCGTCTCCGCCACCAGCGATGTGCCCTATGAGGCCATTATCGAAGCCGCCGAAAAGGCGGGATGCGACCTGATCTTCATGGCCTCCCACGGCCGCCGCGGCTTCAGCGGCCTGCTCCTGGGAAGCGAGACCAACAAGGTTCTGACCCATTCGAAGATTCCCGTCCTGGTCTACCGCTGATCCTTTTCCGCAATCCGGCTCCAGGCCCCGGCAGAGGGGCCTCGGGCCAATTCCTGCATGAGTCCCAGAGCCGCCTCCAGGTGACTGGCCGCCTGGGGCGTCAAATCCTCCCCCAGCTCGAACGACTCTCCCCGCACGCATAGCACGTAGGCCGGCGGCGGTTCGACGCCCTCCGTCTGCTGGAAAACCTGCAGCACTGCTTCCGGTTCCAGGGCATGGGTGGTGTGGCCGTAGCCGTTACCTGGCCGGATAGCCTTGAACTCATAGGGGGCCGGGGTGCCGGTGCCGGCATCGACGAACAGCGCCAGCGCCCTCCCCTGCAGGTCGAGGGCGTGCTCCACCTGGAGCTGGAAGTCCTCCAGTATTTCAAACTCCCCGAGCCGCCCCGTTTCCGCCAGGAAATCGGCGAAGCGAACCGCCAGGAGCGGCCCCAGGGCGTCGTCGCCGCGACTCGGGTTACCCACGGCGAAAACCACGACGGGGGCCGTCATCCTCGGCTGAGGGCATGGGCGACGGTGCCGTCGGGATCGACCAGTTCCACGGTCAGGGGCATCTTGCCCAGGGCGTGGGTGGCGCAGGACAGGCAGGGGTCGAAGGCCCGGATGGCGACCTCGATGTGGTTCAGGAGCCCCTCCGTCACTTCCCGGCCGTGCAGGTAGCGCCGCGCCACGTGGCGCACCGCCTCGTTCATGGCCTGGTTGTTGTTGGTGGTGGAAACGATGAGGTTGGCCATGGTGACCATGTCGTTCTCGTCCACCCGGTAGTGGTGGAAGAGCGTTCCCCGGGGCGCCTCAATGACGCCGACGCCTTCCAGCTGCCGTTCCCCGGTAACCATGAGGTCTGTGCCCAGAATATCCTCGTCGTGGAGCAGTTCTTTGATCTCCTCGGCGGCGTGGAGCATCTCGATCATGCGGGTCCAGTGGTAGGCAAGCGGCGCGTGCATGGGGGTGCCGCCGGCGTAATCCACGAATTCCTTGCGCTCGTGCTCGGCAAAGGGAGTCGGGATACGGTCGCAGTTCTGCACCCGGGCGAGCGGCCCCACCTTGTACCAGCCGTGCTCCTTGCCGATGGACTTGAAGTACGGGAACTTCATGTAGCTCCAGGACTTCACCTCCTCCTCGATGTAGCGGTCGTACTGCTGGTAATCGACCCCGTCGAAGATGAGCTTGCCGTTATCGTCCCGGGCCCGCAGGCTGCCGTGGTAGAAATCCAGGTCGCCGTCGTTGCCCACCAGGGACATGAAGTTGGAGCGGAAGATGCCGAAACTGTTGTAGAGGCCCGGGTCCTGGGTATGGACCTTCTGGATGAGATGGACCGCATCCCGGCACCAGGCGATGATCTGGTAAATCTCCTTCAGGAGCTCATCCCGCTCCGCCAGGGTCAGGGCCTTGTTCACGCCCCCCGGCACGGAGCCGGTGCCGTGGACCCGTTTTCCCGCGGTCATGCGGATGATTTCCTGGCCGAATTTCCTGAGCAACACGCCCCGCTTGGCAATGTCCGGATGGGCCGCCGCCACGCCCACGATATTGCGGCGGGTGACGTCGCTGTCGAAGCCGAAGAGCAGGTCCGGCGAGCACAGGTGGAAGAAATGCAGGGCGTGGGACTGGAGCATTTGGCCGTAGTGCATGAGGCGGCGCAGCTTCTCGGCCGTCGGAGTGAGCTTCTTGGCGCCGACGATGATGTCCATGGCCTTGGAGGCGGCCAGGTGGTGGGACACCGGGCAGATGCCGCACAGGCGCTGCACCATGACCGGCACTTCCCAGTAGGGACGGCCCTGGATGAATTTCTCGAAGCCCCGGAATTCGACGATGTGCAGGCGCACCTGATGCACCTTGTTGTGCTCGTCCAGGAGCAGGGTCACCTTGCCGTGGCCTTCCACCCGGGACACCGGATCGATGGCGACCCGGCGCAGCCTCTCGGGGTGTTCGGCGGTTTCTAGATTGTAGGACATGGGTTCCCTCGATCAGTCGTAATGGATCAGGCCGTGGCCCAGTTCGGGTTGGCGGCCAGCGAGCAGGTCGGTGAGGACTTTCCAGATGGCGTCCCCGGACGGCGGGCAGCCGGGAATGAAGTAATCCACCTGCACCACTTCGTGGATGGGATGCACCTTGTTGAGCGGCAGAGGCAATTCCGGATCATTGGGAATGAGGCCGCCGGCCAGCCCAGGGCTGGTGTGGTAGACCTCCTCCAGGATCACCGGCAGGGGCAGGTGGTTGCGCTGAGCGGGCAGGCCGCCGTTGATGGCACAGGCGCCGATGGCGATCAGGACTTTGCAGTTCTTGCGAAACTCCCGCAGCACATGGACGTTCTCGGCGTTGCACAGGCCGCCTTCGACGATGCCGATATCGCAGTCGGAACTGATGTCCTTGATGTCGGTGAGAGGCGAGCGGTCGAACTCCACATGTTCCAGCAGGGTAAAGAGCCGCTCGTCGATGTCCAGGAAGGACATGTGGCAGCCGAAGCAGCCGGCCAGGGACGTGGTGGCCACCTTGAGTTTCTTCTTCACGGGCGCGTCCATGTCAGTGCTCCTCCGATCC
>JBLNBI010000433.1:0-3762 GCA_050259815.1 Actinomycetota bacterium
AGGGTCGCGTTCATGCGGCCGTAGTTGGGCTCGAACAGTTCCTGGATGGCCTTGTTCTGCACCGCCATCCGGGCCAGGCTGGTAGCCGATGCGCTGGCGGTGGCCGCCGTCACGCCGGCCGGCAGGCGGTAGCCCCGGGGCCAGCCGACGCTGGGCGCGTCGATCGTGACGGTGGGGGAGACATAGCCGCTGCCGGGGCTGGAGAGGACCACCTCGGCAATCGCCCCCGTCGGGGTGGCGGCCGCGGTCCGGGTGGGAGCGCCGCCGGCACCGCCGCCCGTGAAGGTGACGGAAACCAGGGTCAGATCGTTGTAGCCCCGGCCGCCGGCCAGATCGGGACGATTCGGCTGGGGCGAGGTGAGGTCGACCCGCTGCACCCCGGCATCCAGCACCACCTGGGCGCCGGAACCGAGAGCTCCCGGCGTGGGCGCAATCACCGCAGTCGGGACGGTGGTATACCCGGCCCCCGGATTGGTGATGGTGACCTTGGTGATGCGCCCGCCGGTACCCACCGTGGCGGTAGCCGTCGCCCGTACGATGCCCAGATCGGGGCGGTCTACGCCATAGGTGGCCCAGCCGTCCGGCGCCGAGATGGTCACCGTTACCTGGCCGCTCACGTAGCCGGATCCGCTGGTGAGGCTCTTGACCCCGACCGCCTTGAGGAAGGCCTTGGCAGTGGCACCGCCGCCCGTACCGGTCGTAGTGATGGCGACCGAGGGCGCCATCAGGTAGCCCGAACCCGGATCGGTGACGCTGATCTGGCCGATCTTCATGACTGCCGTGGCAGCGGCGCCCTTACCCGTCGTGTCGCTGATCAGCACCTTGGGCACGGTCACATAGCCGCTGCCGGGCGCCGTCAGGTTGATGCCATTGAGGATGCCCGCCATGGCAAAGTCGAAGGTCGGCTGCTGCAGGCTGCCGGTATAGATTGTCGCGTACTGGTCGGTGGTCGCGATGCCCGGGAAAGCGGCGTTGTAGGCGGTCTGGGGAACTACCGGCGGTTGCTGGGACTTGCTGTAGGCCACCGGCAGTTCCGCCACCAAAGCGTCCTTGTTGAAGGCCGTCGCCGGCGTCCCCCCGGCCACCTGGATCTGCATGATGGTCCGGGTGTTGGGGCCGAAGCCCTTCTGGGTGGGCATGGCGCCGCCGGTCAGGTAATTGTCCCGGGTGACGGCCCCCGTCGGGTCGGTGAAATAGTCGATGCGGGGATCGGCCGCCGGGGTGGGCGCCGGCGCATCGTTGTAGAGGATCAGGGTCTTGCCGGCGTACTGGGAAAAATCGATCACCACGTCCGCCCGCTCGGCAGCCCCCATCAGGAGGCCGTGCTCCAGGATGTTGAGGACGGTGACGCTACGGCGGTTGTACTCATAGTTGATCGGCGTCGAGGGGATTTCGACGACCTGGGGCAGGAAGCCGGCCTCGTTGCCGATCTGGAGGATGTCGGGACCGACCAGGGCCGGATCGGGAACGCCGCCCGGACGGGAGTCCGGTTGGCCCCAGCCGGTGCCCATGATCCCCCCGGAGGTGGGGAAGGCAGCGGAAACGCCGTCGAAGGGAACCATCTTCACCTCCGTCGGCGCATTCGGGTCCGCCACATAGAGGCCCAGGTTCAGGAAACGGTCGTTGGTGGCGTTGAGGATGCGGAAGCGGTACGCCTTGGGCTGCACCACCAACTGGGGATAGGCCGTCCCGTTGATGATCGGCGTATCCATGAAGGCCTCCGGCGTGGTGGTCACGTCGCCGTAGGTGCCGGTGGGCAGGTTGTAGAGGGCGGGAAACACCGGCCAGAACCAGGGGCCCCAGTCCCAACGCCCGACCGGGTTGGTGCCGTCTCCGGAATTGGGGTCCTGGTTGGTCTCATAGACATGGGGGAACCAGAAGTCGCCGTAGGTGCCCCAGGCTTCCTGGTTCCACTTGGGATCCTGGGATGCGATGTCCTTGGGAACGAAGGTCCGCTCCTGGATGATGAGGGGAATGCTCTCCGAAGGCAGCACGCTCCGGTCCACCAGATCCTGCTCCACCTTGTCGGTGATGATGTAGCCGGCGGCTTCCCCGGCATAGACGTTGAGCCGGGTGATGCCGGCGGCGTGGTCGTGGTAGAACATCAGCCGGGCGCTCTGGTTGTTCGGCCAGTAATAGGTGGTCGCCCCCGGCCCCGGGTCGGGCATGTCGGGCACGTTGATGGTGGACGCGCCCCGGGCGAAGGCGGACATGCCGGCGGTCTTGAGGGCGTTCTCGTCCGCCGCAGGCAGAATCCACTGGTGGGGCGTGCCGTCGCTGATCCAGGGGGTGTCGCCGCCGTGCAGGTGCAGCACCGCCCGGTTCTGGAGGTACATGGTGGCGCCGTCGGGGCCGAGGCCCGCACCCATCAGGGTCTGGTCCACCGGCAGGAAAAGGTCGCCGTTGCGCCTGAAGGTGGAGCCCGCCACGGGCGCCAGGTTGGGCACTCCGACAGCCTTGCCGGGAGGCAGGAGATTCACCAGCTTCACCCGCACCGCCGTCCCCTTCTGGGCGACGATGACCGGCCCCAGATAGTGGGGCTTGGGCCAGCCGGTGATCTTGCCCGTGACGGGATCCCGGGTCACCGGGTTGGCCGGGTCGTTGAGCTGCACGTAGCCCCGCAGCTTGGTCGCCTTGGGCAGATCCGAGTGCATGAATTCTTCGTACTCCACCACGCCGATTTCGTAATAGTCCGCTCCCGGATAGGTCGTAGTGTCCGGCACCGCCCTCGGAATACACTTCCCGGACAGGGGAAGACCCGGAATTCGGACCACGTCCGGATAGGCCCCGGTCGGGCACAACAGGGGCAGCGGGTCCGCGAATTTGCGCAAGGGCGTGCCGGTGTCGCTCTCCGTCGTCGCGCAAGTGCCTGTGTAGGTGCTTGAAGCGAGGGTCAGGCTGGTATTGGGATCCTTGAGGACAACCCGGCATCCCGACGGGCTGTTGGCATAGAAGGTCGGCACCAGATGGTTGTCAGCATAGGTGCTGATACCGAAACCGGGACCGGCCCATGCCTGCCCGGCGCCAAACTGCAGAGACAGCGTCAGCATGACGGCCGACGCCAATGGTTTAAGGGAGAATAAGGACCCTTCCTTCATGATCTGGTGCTCCTTGCCTGGGAGTAAACGGGGACGGGGCAAATTATTTGGCAATGCCATTTCCCGGCCCATTGGGTGGAGCATGTAATCACCATATCTGTTTCGCTTAGCCATGCTGCATGGCAGTACGACGCCCCCCGGGATTCCCCGAATGCCGCATGGAACAAGGGTTTTTCGCCCTGCGTTGGGCATAAGAAAGCCCCGCCGAAGCGGGGCTGAAAGCTGTCCGGGAAGACGGTTGGGAAGGGGCTAGTCCGGGGCGGCCGGCAGGCTCACCTTCACAGCGAATCCCCGCTGCGGCCCGAGCTGGTCCGTGGCGAACTCGACGCTGCCGTCATGCAGCTCCGCCACCCGGCGGACGATGGAAAGGCCGAGGCCGCTGCCGCTTTCGGCCTCCGCCGCCTCGTTCCGGGAGAGGCCCCGCTGGAAGCGCTGGCCGAGGCGGGCCAGTTGATCCGGTGAAACGCCGGGGCCGCTGTCGTCCACCCGCAGCACCACCCTGCCCTCGCTCTTCTCCACAGCAATCCGGACCTGGGAACCGGCCGGACTGTAGCGCACGGCGTTGTCCACCAGGTTGCGGACCAGGGCGCCCAGCCAGGTGGCGTTACCCTGGACCGGGGCCGGGTCGTCGGCCAGCACCTCGATGGCCACGTCCTTGGCGAGT
>JBLNBI010000434.1:0-10420 GCA_050259815.1 Actinomycetota bacterium
GTCTATGCCTGCACCCAGGGCCCCCGGCTGGAAACCGCCGCCGAGGTGAATCGCCTGGAACGGGACGGTGCCGACGTGGTGGGCATGACCGGCATGCCGGAAGCCGTGCTGGCCCGGGAAATCGGGCTGCCCTACGCCGCCATCAACGTGGTGGCCAACCACGCCGCCGGCCGCGGTACCAGCGCCCAGGGCATCCATTTCGAGACCCTCGAGTCGGTCCTGCAGGAGGCCATGGGCCGGGTGCGGACCGTTATCGAACGGGTGGTGAGCAACCAGGACAGCTGGCAGCCCTTGGGCATGGCGGTCTGATTCGTTAGTTGCAGCTGAGGACGCCGGCTACCTGCTGGCAGGCCTTTCGTCCTTTCCTCTCCGATACAGGGGACGAATTCGGAGCCGGTGGCGGAGCTGGCGGAGGTTCGAAGGGCTTGCAGCCTTTGCCTACACAATCCACATCTTTACGGTGGATGGGGGGCGGGTAGGGGGCTGGGAGGTAGACCGGCTGCTGTACCACCACGGGCCGCTGGGGAGCGGCGCCGTTGCAGGCGGCGATGAGGTCGGCCCGGATAAGGGGATCCATTTCCCGCTCTGCATTCTGAATGCACTGGGTCCGGCGGGCGCTCTCCTCCTGGGCCTGTTTCTTCTCGATCTCCTGTTCCCGCCTTTCCGCCTCGCTACGGGCAGCTTCCCTCTCCGCCAACTGCTGCCGTTGTCGCTCGAGTTCCCTTTCCACCTGCAGCCGCCGTTCGGGTGAAATGCGCTCCTGGGGTTGGACCGCCAAGGTCTTGCTCCCCGCTTCGCAGGGGGCGGCGGAGAAGACGATCGAGCCGTCCGGCGAATGGCACTTGTAGGCATCCGCCCGGGCGCCGGTAGCGCACGCCACGGCCAGCAATGGAATCAGGATGTGTCTGCATTTCGGCATGGCTTCTGCTCCTTCCTGGCTCCCGGCGATAAGTTTTAGACCCGCAACTGCTCCATCAACTCGGTTTCTAGCCGGATGCGGCTGGAACTCTTGTCCAGGTCGCCGCCGCTGATGAGGAACACGTCCTCCGCCCGTTCGCCCAGGGTGGCGATCTTGGCGGTGTGCAGGCTGGCGCCATGTTTCGTCAAGGTCGTGGCGACGGTATAAAGCAGGCCGGGACGGTCTGCCGCCACCAGGGAGAGCAGGTAATTGGCCCCCTTCTCGTCCGAGCGGATGGTGACTTCCGGCTTGATGGGGAAGTGGCGCACCTGGCGGGAGAGGCGTCCCTGGGACGGGGCTTCCGGCGGCGCCTGGGTGGTCAGGCGCTCTGCCAGTTCATGCTCGATGTAGGGAATCATCTCCCGTTCGCCTTCCAGCCCGTTGGTGTCCAGGAGCACGAAGCTGTCCAGGGCGTAGCCGTGGCGGGTGGTGTGGATCTTGGCGTCGACGATGTTGTAGCCGGCTCGGGCGAAGAAGCCCACCATGCGGGCGAAAAGGTCCGGTTGGTCCTTGGTGTAGACCATGACCTGCAGGCCTTCGCCCTCCTGGTGGGGGCGGGCCCGCACCACCGGCCGGTCCTCGAAGATGCGGTAGTGCAGCGACCGGGTGTGCCAGGCGATTTCCTCGGCCGAATGGCGGAGGAAATAGACCGTGTCGAGCTGGTTCCAGAGGCGCTCGTGGACTGTTTCGGAGAGGGCGAAGTAGCGCATCAGCCGCATGGCTTCGGCCTGGCGGTCGGCGATGATGCCGTGGGCCGGGGGGGCCTCACCCTGGTTTAGGCGATTCAGGGTGAGATAGTAGAGGTCGGCCAGCAGCTTGCCCTTCCAGTGGTTCCAGACCTTGGGGCTGGTGCCGCGGATGTCGCAGTGGGTCAGGAGGTAGAGGGCGGCCAGGTGGCGGGCGTCCCCGACCCGGGCGGCGAAGGCGGTGACCACGTCGGGATCGGTGAGGTCCTCCTTCTGGGCCACCTGGGACATGACCAGGTGGTTCCCCACCAGCCATACCACCAGCTCCGTGTCCTCCTCGGACAAGCCGTGGGCTTCGCAAAATTCCCGGGCGTCGGCCATGCCCAGTTCGGAATGGTCGCCCCCCCGGCCCTTGGCGATGTCGTGGAAGATCGCGGCGACGTAGAGAATCCAGTGCCGGTCGAAGTCGCTGATGATCTGGGAGCAGAGCGGGTACTCGTGGGCGAACTCCGCCATGGTGAAGCGCCGCAGGTTGCGCATGACCTGGAGGATGTGCTGGTCCACCGTATAGACGTGGAAGAGGTCATGCTGCATCTGGCCGACGATCTTGCCGAAGTTCGGCAGGTAGGCCCCCAGGATGTCCAGCTGATTCATGCGCCGGAATTCATGGACGATGCCCCGCGGGCTCTGGAACAGCTTGACGAACAAGGCCTTGTTGCGGGGATTGGCGCGGAATTCCGGGGTAATGAGGTCCCGGGCACGCCACAGGGCACGCAGGGTGCGGGCGGTCATGCTGCGCAGGTCGGCGCACTCCTGCATGACCAGGAAGCTGTCCAGGATGGCGGTCGGGTTCTTCTCGAACAGGCCTTCGTCCCGGACGTCCAGCAGGTCGCCGATGGCCTGGAAATTCTCGTCGATGGGCTGGGGGGCCTGCTCCTTGTCGGGAGAAAGGGCGGCGGCGATGTTCTGGAGCAGGATGGTATTGAGGACGGTGATCGCCTTGGCGTTCCGGTAATAGCCCTGCATCAGCTGCTCGGAAGCCCGCTTGGCCTCGGTGTCCTGGAAGCCGAACTGCTGGGCAAGCGGCGTCTGATAATCGAAGAGCAGCCGGTCTTCCCGGCGGTTGGCGGTGAAGTGAAGACTGATCCGCAGGTGGCGCAGGAAGCCCTCGCAGCTCTCGGCGTGCTGCATCTCCTCCCGGGTGAGGAAGCCATGCTTTTCCAGGTCGGCCCAGGAGGTGCCGTAGCCCGCCACCTGGGCGATCCAGAAGATCACCTGGAGGTCCCGAAGGCCGCCGGGGGAGTCCTTGCAGTTGGGCTCGACGCTGTAGGGGGTCTCGTTGAAGCGCAGATAGCGTTCCTGCTGCTCCAGGCGCTTGGCCTCGAAAAAAGCCCGCGGGTCCAGCATGGTGCCGAGCTTCTTGCGGAATTCCTTGAAGAGCTTGGCGTTGCCGGCCAGCAGCCGGCTTTCGATCAGGGCGGTTTCGACAGTGATGTCGGCGGCCGCTTCGTTCAGGCATTCCTCGATGGTCCGGACGCTGTGGCCTATCTCCAGGCCGATGTCCCAGAAACAGCCGACCAGGCGTTCCAGCTGGGCCGCCAGGGCCTCGTCCGGCGCCGCCGGCAGGAGGATGAGGAGGTCGATGTCGGAAGCGGGGTAGAGCTCCCCCCGGCCGTAGCCGCCGACGGCCGCCAGGGCCAACTTGTCGGACAGGCCGATGCCGCTCCACAACTTGCAGAGAACCTCGTCCACCTGTGCGCAACGGCGGTGGAGGAGGGCGAGGGCGTCGCCGTGCTGCTCGTACTCGGCCTGCAGGGCCTGGCGGCCGGCCTTGACCTCGTTACGCAGCTCGGCGATATCGAATTCTTTTACTTGATCCATTCGGGCTTGGGGCGGCTGCCGGCAGAAACGGTAAGGACCTCGTAGCCGGTTTCGGTAACGAGCACGGTGTGTTCCCACTGGGCGGACAGGCTGTGGTCCTTGGTGACGATGGTCCAGCCGTCGGCCAACTCGCGGATGGCCGCCTTGCCGGCGTTGATCATGGGTTCGATGGTGAAGATCATGCCCGCTTCCAGCTTGGGGCCGGTGCCGGCCTTGCCGTAGTGCAGGACCTGGGGGTCCTCGTGGAATTTGCGGCCGATGCCGTGGCCGCAGAATTCACGCACCACGGAAAAGCCGTTCTTCTCCGCATACTTCTGGATGATGGCGCCGATGTCGCCAAGGTGGGCGCCCGGTTTCACCACGGAGATGCCCAGCCACAGGCACTCGAAGGTGACCTCGCACAGCCGCTTGGCCTGGATGGAGCCTTCACCCACGATGAACATGCGGCTGGTGTCGCCGTGGAAGCCTTCCTTGATGGTGGTGATATCGAGATTGACGATATCGCCGTTTTTCAGCTGCTTGTCCCCGGGGACGCCGTGGCAGACCTGGTGGTTCACCGAGGTGCAGATGGACTTGGGATAGGGCTTGTAGCCGGTGGGGGCGTAGTTCAGGGGCGCCGGGATGCAGCCCTGGATGTTCACCATGTAGTTGTGGCAGAGCCGGTCCAGTTCGTCGGTGGTGATGCCGGCTTTTACGTAGGGTTCGATGTAATCGAGGACTTCGGAGGCCAGGCGGCCGGCGACGCGCATTTTCTCGATTTCTTCAGGCGTCTTTATTTGAATGCCCATGGACATGATGGCAACGGTAGGGGAAGGCACAAGAATAAAGGATGCGTCTGGTTTCGGAAAGCCGGACGGGAAGGCATACTTGCCTCCTTTTACTTAGACATCGGTAATAATGAAGATTCTTCTGCTGGGAAAGGATGGGCAGGTAGGCTGGCAGCTCCAGCGCACCCTGGCGCCTCATGGGGAAGTGGTGGCCTGCGGCCGGGATAGTTGCGATCTGGCCGACCTGGATCAGGTTCGTCGGGTGGTGAGGGAGGCTGCGCCGCAGGTCATCGTCAATGCCGCCGCCTACACGGCGGTGGATAAGGCGGAGACCGATGCGGAGTCCGCCCATCGCGTCAATGCCGAGGCGCCCGGCCTGCTGGCTGAGGAATCCGCCCGCCTGGGCGGCCTTCTGGTTCACTACTCGACCGATTATGTTTACGACGGCGAGAAGTCCTCGCCTTACGTCGAAACCGATCCGACCAGCCCGCAGGGTGTCTATGGCGCCACCAAGCTGGCCGGGGAGGAGGCCATCCGGGCGGCTGCAGGCCGGTCGGTGATTTTTCGGACCAGCTGGGTGTTCGGTGAGCGGGGCGGCAATTTTGTGAAGACCATCCTGCGCCTTGCCAAGGACCGGGACAGCCTGAATGTGGTGGATGACCAGGTGGGCAGCCCGACGCCCGCTGCGCTGATCTCGACGGTGACCGGCATCTCCCTCGCGACGCTCCGCCAGGGGCGGGGAATGGAAGAGGGCGAAAAGCGGCTTTATCACCTGGCGGCGGCACGGCCGGTCAGTTGGTCCGAATTCGCCCGGACCATCGTTCGCCTCGCCTCGGAAATGGAAGGCTTCGAGCTGAAGCTCAGGCCGGAGGCGATTCGCGCCATTCCCAGTGCAGAATATCCGACCCCCGCCCGCCGACCGAAGAATTCCCGCCTCGACTGCAGTCGGCTGGAACAGGACTTCGGCTTGGAGATGCCCGACTGGCAACCCTACCTGGAACGAATGCTCCAGGTTCTTTCTCTGAAGCAGAATGGCTGATGAGGTGTAGTCGAGCCTTTATCTGCGCACCATATTGGTGATAGAATCGACAGGTTTTTTCGAGCCGAAAGGCGACGAAAGACGGTTGCGTGCAAGGTGTGCGCAATCAATTCCACACACCCGCCGAATAAGGGTGTTCGCCGGAAATCCAATAATGGCGGACGTTTACGGCGGGTGGCGGTTCAACCCTTAAAGGAGTTTTAGAATGTCCGTGACCATGCGTCAAATGCTGGAAGCCGGTGTCCACTTCGGCCACCAAACCCGCTTCTGGAGCCCGAAGATGGCTCCCTACATCTTCGGTGCCCGCAACAAGATTCATATCGTCAACCTGGAAAAGACCCTGGGCAAGTACAACGAAGCCATGTCCTTCGTTAAGAAGCTTGCTTCCAATCGCGGCAATATCCTGTTTGTCGGTACCAAGCGTCAGGCCCGTGAAATCATGGCCGAGGAAGCTGCCCGCGCCGGCGCTCCCTTCGTCGACCAGCGCTGGCTGGGCGGCATGCTGACCAACTTCAAGACCGTCAAGACCTCCATCAAGCGTCTGAAGGACATGGAAGCCGCCGTCGAAGCCGGCGAGCTGGACAAGATGCCCAAGAAGGAAGCCCTGACCTTCCGTCGCGAACTGGAAAAGCTCCAGAAGTCCATCGGCGGCATCAAGGAAATGGCCGGCCTGCCGGACGCCATCTTCATCGTCGACGTCGGCTACCACAAGATCGCTGTGACTGAAGCCAGCAAGCTGGGCATCCCCGTTATCGGCGTGGTCGATACCAACCACTCTCCGGAAGGCGTGGATTACGTCATCCCGGGTAACGACGATTCTTCCCGCGCCATCCGCCTGTACGCCCGCGGCGTGGCCGACGCCATCCTGGAAGGCCGTAGTCAGGCTGTTCAGGAAATCGTCGCCGCCGGTGGCGAAGACGAGTTCGTTGAAGTCCAAGAAGAATCTGCCGAGTAATTATTGTGCAATGACGGCGCGCCATCATGGCGCGCCGTTGTGCATCTATTGATTGGAGTGAGCTAAATGGCGGCAATTACCGCAAGCATGGTGGCTGAACTGCGCGGCAAGACCGACGCACCCATGATGGAATGCAAGAAGGCCCTGACCGAAGCCGATGGCGACATGGTCAAGGCTGAAGAGATTCTGCGCGTCAAGCTGGGCAACAAGGCCACTAAGGCCGCTGCCCGTGTCGCAGCTGAAGGCGTGGTTGGTATGTACGTGTCCGGCGACGGCAAGCTGGGCGCCATGATCGAAGTCAACTCTGAAACCGACTTCGTGGCCAAGAACGACGAGTTCATCGCCCTCTCCAAGGGCTGCGCCGAACTGGTCGCCACCAAGAACCCCGCCGACGTGGATGCCCTGTCCGCTCTGCCCATGGGCGAAGGTACCGTCGAATCCACCCGCGCCGCCCTGGTCGGCAAGATCGGCGAGAACATGACCATCCGCCGCTTCGTTCGTATCGAAGCCAAGGGCAAGCTGGCTTCCTACGTTCATGGCGGTTCCAAGATCGGTGTCCTGATCGACGTGGTCGGTGGCGACGAGCAGCTGGCCAAGGATCTGGCCATGCACATCGCCGCTTCCAAGCCCAAGTCTCTGGATGCTTCCGGCGTCGATCAGTCCCTGATCGAGACCGAGCGCCGCGTCGCCATCGAAAAGGCCAAGGAATCCGGCAAGCCGGAAGCCATGCTGGAAAAGATCGCCGAAGGCACCGTCCAGAAGTTCCTGAAGGAAGTTACCCTGCTGGGTCAGGTCTTCGTGAAGGCCGAGGATGGCAAGCAGACCGTCGAGCAGCTCCTGAAGGCCAAGGGCGCTTCCATTGCCGGCTTCACCCTGTACGTGGTGGGCGAGGGCATCGAGAAGAAGGTCACCGACTTCGCTGCCGAAGTCGCTGCCCAGGCTGCCGCCGCTGCCCAGAAGTAATCCCTAGACGAGGAAAAAACGCCCATGACCATGCCCAGGTATAAACGCATCCTCCTGAAACTCTCCGGCGAGGCCCTGATGGGCTCCGACGCCTACGGCATCAACCCGAAGGTGATCGGGGATATCGTCGGGGAAATCAAGGCGGTGGCGGATCTGGGCGTGGAAATCGGCGTCGTCATCGGCGGGGGCAACATCTTCCGGGGCATGGCGGGCACCGCCACCGGCATGGATCGCGCCACCGCCGACTACATGGGCATGCTGGCCACGGTGATGAACGCCATGGCTCTGTCCGACGCCATGCGCCAGGCCGGCCTGAATGGCCGGGTTCAGTCGGCCCTGAATATTGAGCAGGTGGTCGAGCCCTATATCCGCGGCAAGGCCATCCGCTACCTGGAAGAGGGGAAGATCGTCATCTTCGCCGCCGGTACCGGCAATCCCTTCTTCACCACCGATACCGCAGCGGCTCTGCGCGGATCGGAAATCGGTGCCGAAATCGTGCTGAAGGCCACCAAGGTGGACGGTATCTATACCGCCGATCCCAAGAAGGATCCCGAAGCCACCCGCTACGACAAGATCAGCTTCAACGAAGCGATCTCCAAGAATCTCGCGGTCATGGATGCGACCGCCTTCGCGCTGTGCCGCGACCAGAAATTGCCGATCAACGTCTTCTCCATCTTCACCCCCGGCGCCCTGAAGCGCGTGGTTTGCGGCGAGGATGAGGGTACGCTGGTCTATTGCTGACGGAGAAATGTGATGATCCCGGAACTGAAAAAAACAACCGAGACCAAGATGTTGAAGTCCATCGAGGCTCTCAAGCTCGATCTCGCAAAGATTCGCACTGGCCGCGCCCACACCGGCCTCTTGGACCATATCCAGGTGGATTACTACGGTTCCATGGTGCCGGTGAACCAGGTGGCCAACCTGACCCTCGTCGATGCCCGCACCATCGGCGTCCAGCCCTGGGAAAAGGGCATGGCCCAGAAGATCGAAAAGGCCATCCGCGACTCCGACCTGGGTCTGAATCCCGCCTCCCAGGGCGACCTCATCCGCGTGCCGATGCCGGCCCTGACGGAGGAGCGCCGCAAGGAGCTCATCAAGGTGGTCAAGCATGAGGGCGAAAACGCCAAGGTCGCCATCCGCAACCTGCGCCGCGATGCCAACAACCACCTGAAGGACGCCCTCAAGAAGGGCGAGGTTCCCGAGGATGCCGAGCGCAAGGCCCAGGACGAAATCCAGAAACTCACCGACAAGTACGTTGCCGAAGTGGACAAGCTGCTCACCCAGAAAGAGGGCGAGCTGATGCAGGTCTGATTTTCGGCAGCGACTGAATGCCCCGTCGTTTTTTCAGTTCGACCCGCGAGGTTCCGGAGGCGGACGTGGTGCCGCGTCATGTGGCGGTTATCATGGACGGCAATGGCCGCTGGGCCAAGAAGCGCTTCCTGCCTCGCTTCGCCGGACACACCAAGGGTGTCGATGCCCTCCGGGAAGTGGTGCGTAGCTGCCTGGATCGGGGCATCGAGTACCTGACTGTCTTCGCCTTCAGCTCGGAGAATTGGCGCCGTCCTCAGGAGGAGGTCAGCCTCCTCATGCAGCTCTTCGTCAAGGCATTGCAGCAGGAGATCAAGCGCCTTAACCGGCACAATGTGCGCCTGCGCATTATCGGCGATATTTCCCGCTTCGACCCGAAGCTCCAGGAACTCATCCGGGAGGCCGAGGAGCAGACTGCCGGCAACACCAAGCTCCATTTCACCATTGCCGCCAATTACGGCGGCCGCTGGGACATCATGCAGGCGGTCAACCGCATGCTTGCCGCCCATCCTGAGAAGCGCGACGGCTGGGTGGATGCCGATCTGGAGCCCTATCTGTCCATGAGCTTCGCCCCCGAGCCGGATCTTTTTATCCGCACCGGCGGCGAGCAGCGCATCAGCAATTTCCTCCTGTGGCAACTGGCTTACACCGAGCTGCATTTCACCGACACCCTGTGGCCGGAGTTCGATGCCAAGGCCCTCGACGCAGCCATCGCCTCCTTTTCCAGGCGCGAACGGCGCTTCGGGCGGACCAGCGAGCAGGTCGCCGGCGATGCTGTGACTAAGACCGATACGCATGCTTAAGACCCGGGTGATCACCGCGGTTCTGATTCTCGCTGCGTTCCTGCCGAGCCTTTTCTACTTTTCCCAGCGCCATTGGGCCTTGGCTGTAGCCCTCATTGCAGGCGTCGCCGCCTGGGAGTGGGGCGGGCTGGTGCGCCTCGGTGCCCAGGGCAGGATGGGGTACGGTGCTCTGGTCGCCGTCATGTGCATCCTGGCTGCGATCCTTGCGCCTTCGGCGATCGGAGACGGCGACCTAGTTACCCCCGTGCATTCAAGTGTGCTCGTCCTCTACGGGATTGCCGTGCTGTTCTGGGCGGCGGTGGTGCCTCTGTGGTTGCGCAACAAATGGCAGCTCTCGAATGGGGTTGTCGGCGGGTTGGTGGGGCTGTTGGTCATCGTGCCGGCGTGGCTGGCCCTGGTTCAGTTGCGGCTTCTCGGTCCGGCCGGTCTGCTTTCCATCCTGGCCCTCGTCTGGATGGCGGATATTGCGGCCTATTTCGCGGGCAAGAATTTTGGAAGGCACAAGCTGGCCCCCTCCATCAGCCCGGGCAAGACCTGGGAGGGCGCCCTGGGCGCATGCATCGGCGTCCTGCTCTATGGCGTGGCGATGCGCTATGTCTTCGCCTTTGACGGCGTCCCCCTGGCTCTGTGGGTGGTAATCCTGGTCGCTGTCACGGCTGTCAGCGTGGTGGGCGACCTGTTCGAGTCCCTATTGAAGCGCCAAGTGGGCCTTAAGGACAGCAGTCAAATCCTCCCGGGCCACGGTGGGGTGCTCGACCGTATCGACAGCCTGACGTCGACCCTCCCCACCGTCGCCCTCCTGTGGTTGATTTACGTATCACGCACCGCATGAAAGTCCAGAACCTCACCCTGCTCGGATCGACGGGATCCATCGGCGTCAGTACCCTCGACGTGGTCCGGCGCCACCCGGACCGCTATCGAGTCTTCGCCCTCTGCGCCCATACCCAGGTAGGCAAGCTGTTCGAGCAGTGCCTTGAGTTCAAGCCGAGGTTCGCTGTCGTGCGCGATGGGGAGCTTGCCGCCGATCTTTCCGGACGGTGCCGGGAGGCGGGCCTCACCG
>JBLNBI010000435.1:0-9198 GCA_050259815.1 Actinomycetota bacterium
AGCTTGTCCCGGGAGAGGGGCTGGCGGGGGTGCTGGAGCAGCACCTTGAGGACGGCGAATTCGCCGGTGGTGAGCGGCAGGGTCTCGCCTTCCCGCTTGAGGGTGCGGGCGGCGAGGTCCACCTCGATATTGCCGAAGTGGACCACCTCGGCCTCCGCCTCCGGGGCGCCGGGGGGGGTGCTGCCTTGCCGGCGCAAGACCGCATGGACCCGGGCGAGAAGCTCCCGGGGATTGAAGGGTTTCGGCAGGTAGTCGTCCGCGCCCATTTCCAGTCCGACGATCCGGTCGATATCATCGCCCTTGGCGGTGAGCATGACGATGGGGGTATTGTCGCCGGTGCCCCGCAGCCGGCGGCAGATGGCCAAGCCATCTTCCCCGGGCAGCATGAGATCCAGGACGATGAGGTCGAAGTGTTCCCGGCTGCGCAGCCGGTCCATCTGGGCGGCATCGCCGACGGCGCGCACCTCGAAACCCTGTTCGCCGAGGTAGCGGTTGAGGAGGTCCCGAAGGCGGCTGTCGTCGTCGACGACCAGGAGGCGATGTTGTCTATCGTTCATGACGCAGAGAATAAGGGCAAAATAGAACGGATGATGGCGGCAATGGTAACAAGCTTTTGCGGGCCGCCGACGGGCAACAAATTGTTACAACCCATCCGGGGCCGGACATGGCCGGCTTACAAACCCCGGGCAGAATAGGAATCGTGAAAGAACGCATGGGGCAGGAGGTCGGGATGAGCATCGGTCGATATGTCGTTGCGGCGCTGTGGATCGGCGCCGGCATGGCTGCAGGCAGTGCCCGGGCCGACATCCGCCCATTGCCCGTCCAGGCTGCCTGGCAGCCGACGCAGCAGGAGGCGCCCTTCGTTGCCCCGGAGCGGCTTGTCCGTGGGGGCTACGAGCTTCTCGCCCAATGGAATACCTTGCCCCCGGAGCAGCGCCAGCAGATGCGCCAGCAGATGCGGGAGCACTGGCAGCAGATGCCCCCCGAGCAGCGCCAGGAGCGCCGGGAGCGCTGGCAGCAGATGCCCTCGGAAGAGCGCCAGCGCATCCGGGAGGAAATGCGGGAGCGGGGCGGCTACGGGGATCGTCCCATCCACGGCGGTCCGGGCGGACGCCGCTGAATTTTCTTGGCCGGGCATCCCGTTCCGCCGGATAAACGGCATAGGACCGGGGGCCGAGGTCCGGTAAAATGCCGGCCATGCGAATTCTCGGCCTCGAAACTTCCTCCGATCTCGGTTCCTGCGCCCTCTGGCTGGATGGCGAACTGGCTGAGCGCCGCTGCCCTGTGGGGCGTCCCCATTCCGAAACCCTGTTGCCCCTGGTCCGGGACCTCTTGGCCGAATCGGGGCTGGATTTTTCCCAACTGGATGCCATCGCCTTCGGCGCCGGTCCCGGGGCTTTCACCGGCCTTCGGGTGGCCTGCGGCGTTGCCCAGGGGCTGGCAGTGGCTGCCGACATTCCCGTGGTGCCGGTCGGTACGCTTGAAGCCCTGGCTGCCGAGGCGGATGGAGAGCGCATCCTGGCTCTCCTGGATGCCCGCATGAACGAGGTCTATTACGCCGCCTTTAAGCGGGACAGCGGCGTGCTGAAGCTGATCGGCGACGTCCGGGTGGCCCCCCCGGCGGACGTGGTTCTGCCCGAGGGGGACGGCTGGATTGCCTGCGGCAATGCCCTGACGGCCTATCCGGTGCTGGCCCAGCGGGTTGCCGAGGCCGGCATGGCCGCAATGCCGGAAGTCATGCCGACTGCTGCCGCCGTAGTCCGGCTGGCCTTGCCCCGCATGGAGAAGGGCGAAGCCCTCGATCCGGCCCTGGCGGTGCCTTTCTACGTGCGGGACAAGGTGGCCCAGACCGTTGCCGAGCGGCTGGCGGGGGGCGGCAAGGCATGAACGCGACGCTCTGGCTGCCGGTCGAAATGTTCCCCATGAACCAGAATGATCTCGATGCGGTGGCGGAACTGGAAGAGAGTGTCCAGGCCTTTCCCTGGTCCCGAGGCAATTTTGCCGATTCCCTGAATGCCGGACATGGCGTCTGGGTCTGCCGTATTGGTGGCGACCTGGTCGGGTTCTGCATCGTCATGGTGGTCCTGGACGAGGCCCATCTGCTCAATGTGGCCGTCGCCAGGCGATACCAGGGCAAGGGCTACGGGGCGCGCCTGATGCAGCACACCATGGAGCAGGCCAAAATCCATGGGGCGTCGAAACTGCTGCTGGAAGTGCGGCCCTCCAACGACCGGGCGGTGGATCTTTACCGCTTGCTGGGGTTCCGGCAGATCGGCGTGCGCAAGGGATACTACCCGGCGGCAGTCGGTCGGGAGGATGCCCTGGTCTTCGAACGGGAACTGCCATGAACCTGACCCGCGAGCAGATGCTGGCCGAAATGGGTATTTCGCCCATCTGGAAACTGCGCAATCCGGCGCCGGCCCCCGTCCAGGATGCGCCGATGGAGCCGGAAACGGTGGAATTGCCGCCGGCGGCTGTCGAAGTTCCGGAGCTACCCGGCTTCGTTCCGGCTCCCGAGCCCGAGGCGGGTTTCGCTGTTGAGCCGGCAGGAGACCCGGAGCCGGGTTCCCGGACCGAAGTCATTGCCCGCCTCGACTGGGGTGGCCTCAAGGAAAGCACCGCCAGTTGCCGGGCCTGCGGCCTGTGCGAGCAGCGCAAGCAGGCCGTTCTGGGCGTGGGGGATGTGAAGGCCGACTGGCTGTTCATCGGGGAAGGGCCGGGCGCGGATGAGGATGCGCAGGGCGAGCCCTTCGTCGGCCAGGCCGGCAAGCTGCTGGATAACATGCTGGCCGCCATCGACCTCAAGCGGGGCGACAACGTCTATATCGCCAACGCAGTCAAATGCCGCCCCCCCGGCAACCGGACTCCGTCCGCCGAGGAAATGGCCGCCTGCCGGCCCTACCTGGAGCGCCAGATCCAGCTGATCAAGCCGCGTCTCATTGTTCTCCTGGGGCGGGCGGCAGTGAATACCATCCTCAAGAACGAGCAGTCCCTGGCCGCCCTGCGGGGCAAGCGCTTCGACTACCAGGGTATTCCGGTGATCGTGACCTATCACCCGGCTTATCTGCTGCGGAACCTGCCGGAAAAAGCCAAAGTCTGGGAAGACCTCGTCTTTGCCCGCCGCCTGATGCGGGATATGCCAAGGGAAACGGGCTGAAAAACCGCTCCCGGAGCGGATTTTGATATTTGTCTTGCGCGACCCCGATTCGGTCGCTACAGTTCGCGGCAGTTCGCCTGTCTGGATTCTCCGTGAGCATTACCCCCACTGACCTCGCTTTCCTAAAATCCACCACCGTTCTCGGCCAATTGCCGGTGGACAGCGGACTCGACGCCCTGGTCGGCGATCCGGAGCAGGTGTTCGACCTGGAACCCGGGGAGACTCTCCTGGAAGCCGGTCAGGTGGCGCCGGGGCTATACGTCGTGGTGCATGGCGCGGTGGAACTCGTGCTCGCCGATCCGACCGGCAACGAGAAGATCATCGAGTTCGTGAAGACCGGGGGCTTCGTGTGCGAGGAGGGGCTTTTTTCCCGCACGATCCGCTCCTATTCGGTTCGGGCCCTGACCCAGGCGGTGGTGCTGCGGATACCGGAAGAGACGCTGGAATCCTGGATCGTCCGTTTCCCGGAATTCGGGCGCCAGCTCTTGGCCCTGATCAACGAGCGCATCCAGTATTTTTCCCGGGACGTATTCACTCAGCTCACCAAGAACGCCACGGCCCGGCTGGTGTGCTATCTGCTGTGCCACTTCGATCACGCTCCCCGCACGCCCGACGGCAGCTATTTCCTGAAGGTTCCGCTACCCCGGAAGAAGCTTGCCGCCCGCCTGGGAATCACCAGCGAGCACCTTTCCCGGGCCTTCCGGGAGTTGCGGGAGGAGGGGCTGATCATCCCCCAGGACAACGGCTATTTCATCCCGGACGTGCCGAAACTGTCGGCCTACGTCTGCCCGGCCGGCTGCGACTGGTAAGCCGCTCACCGGGGCGCCGGGGCCCCGCTCAATGGCAGCAGCTGTCGTCCAGGTGCCGGACGTCGTCGTACTGGCGCTGATTCATTTCGTGTCGCTGCTTGATGAAGTACATCAGGCCGGCCACGAACAGGCCGAACAGGGTCAGAACCGCGTAGATGGAGAAATTCAGCCGGATCATGAGGTAATAGAGACCTGTCATGATCAGGATGGATAGATTCTCGTTGAAATTCTGCACGGCGATGGAATGGCCGGCGCCCATCAGGATGTGGCCGCGGTGCTGGAGCAGGGCGTTCATGGGCACCACGAAGAATCCCGACAATCCCCCGATGATGATGAGCAGGGGAACGGCGATGCCGACGTGGGTGACGAAATTCATCACCAGCACGATGACGCCCATGGCGATCCCCAGGGGAATGACCTTCACCGACTTGCGCAGGCTGACCAGCTTGGCGGCGAAGATGGCGCCGACGGCGACGCCGATGGCCACCACGCCCTGCAGCAGGGAAGCCTTGGAGAGATCCATCTGCAGGGAGGCTTCCGCCCACTTGATGACGATGAACTGGAGGGTGGCGCCCGCCCCCCAGAACAGGGTAGTGACCGCCAGGGACACCTGGCCCAGCCGGTCGCGCCAGAGCAGGACCAGGCAGTGGTTGAATTCGTGGATGAGGAACCAGGGGTTTTTCTTGAGGGGCTTGTGATCCACGTCCGTTTCCGGGACGTAGAGGTTGAAGACGGCCGCCAAGACGTAAAGCACGCCGACGATGCTGATGGCCATCTTGCCGGCGGTGTTGATGCCGGTGTCGATGACCGGGAAGTCGAAGGACAGCAGGGTGTGGGCGATGTCGGGCTTGATGAGGGCGCCGCCGATGACGGTGCCGAGGATGATGGCGCCGACGGTCAAGCCTTCGATCCAGCTGTTGGCCACCACCAGGAGCCGGTGGGGCAGGTATTCGGTCAGGATCCCGTACTTGGCCGGGGAATAGGCGGCGGCGCCCAGGCCCACCACGGCATAGGCCACCAGGGGGTGAACGGAGAAGAACATCATGCCGCAGCCGATGATCTTGACCGTGTTGCTGATGAACATGACCCGCCACTTCGGCATAGAGTCGGCGAAGGCGCCGACGAAGGCGGCCAGGGCCACGTAGGACACGGTGAAGAAAGTCTTCAGGAGCGGTTCGTATTCCGCCGGGGACTGCATTTCCCGGAGGGCGGAAATGGCGGCGATGAGCAGCGCGCTGTCGGCGAGCGCCGAGAAAAACTGCGCTGCCATGATGATGTAAAAGCCGAACGGCACTGGTGTGACTTGTCTCGAATTTAGTTGTGGGCGAGGTTATACCACGGAATTCCTACCGGGATTAATACAACTCAAAAAGCCATCAATCCGCTCAATGGGCGTCAAACTGTGCTTGAATAGCGGTCTGAGCGTGGTTGGGAGATGAGTGATGGCCGATCGGCGCCTGCAGGTGTTCCATGCAGTGGCGAAGAATCTGAGTTTTACCAAGGCTGCCGATGTCTTGTTCATGACACAGCCCGCCGTCACTTTCCAGATCAAGCAGCTCGAAGAACAGTTCAATACCCGCCTGTTCGAGCGCGGACACGCCCGCATTTCCCTGACGCCGGCCGGCGAACTGGTGCTCCAGTACGCGGAAAAGATTCTGGCATTGACCGACGAGATGGAAACCCGCCTCTCCGAAATGACCGGCGAGATGCGCGGGCCGCTCCTGGTCGGCGCCAGCACCACCATCGCCGAATTCATGCTGCCCCGGGTGCTGGGGGAATTCAATGCCCTCTATCCCCAGGTGCGAGCCCGGCTCATCGTCGCCAATTCGGAAACCATCGAGAACCGCATCGCCGAGCACACCCTGGACGTGGGCCTGATCGAGGCCCCGGCCAAGACCGCCGGACTGGCTTCGGAAATCTGCTGCGACGACGAGCTGCTGGCCATCTGCTCGCCGGAATATCCCTTGGCGGGCTTTCCCATCGTCAATCCCCAGATGCTGCGGGAGTACGAATTCATTTCCCGGGAGCCGGGCTCCGGCACACGGGAGGTGACCGACGCTTATTTCCGTGCCGCCGGCATCCCGCCGGAAAACCTCAAGACCCTCATGGAACTGGGCAGTCCGGAAGCCCTGAAAGGGGTGGTCAGCACCGGCCTGGGCTTCGCCATCGTCTCCCGGGCGGTGGTGGAGAAGGAGCTCCAGTTGGGCACCCTGGCTGCCATTCCCCTGAAACCAGGCTTGAAGCGCAGCCTCTATCTCGTTCATCCCCAGGACCGCTTCCGGTCCCGACTCACTTCCACCTTTATCGAATTCGCCAAGCAGAAGCTCCAAGAGCTGGCGCTGTAACATGAAGACATCACGCCCCATCCGCGCCCGGATCAATCCGCAGGCGCTGCGCCGCAATTACCTACTCGCCAAACGTCATGCCCCGTCCTCCAAGGCCTGGGCCGTGGTCAAGGCAGATGCCTACGGCCATGGCCTGTGGCGCGCCCTGTCGGGATTGCGGGACGTGGCTGACGGTTTCGCCGTGCTGGAAACCGAGACCGCCGTCGCCCTGCGGGAGTCCGGCGTCACCCAGCCCATCCTCATGCTGGAAGGGGTTTTCGAGCCCCGGGACTGGCGGGCCGTGTTGGAGTACGGCCTGACCCCGGCCGTCCATTGCCCCGAGCACCTGGATCTGGCGCTGGCGGCTGCGAAAGGCCCGGCGGTCCAGCCTATTTATCTGAAGCTCAACACCGGCATGAACCGCCTGGGATTCACCGCATCCCAATTGCCCGCCGCGCTGGAGAGGCTCCGGGGGGCGCCATCCATCCAGGCGACCCTGATGTCCCATTTCGCAGACGCCGATGGCGAACGGGGAGTGGAATGGCAGTTGGAGCGCTTCAATGCCATGGCCGCCGGCTGGAGGGGCGAGGTCAGCCTGGCCAATTCCGCCTGCGTCTTCCGCCACCGGCAAACCCATCGGGACTGGGTGCGCCCCGGCATCATGCTCTACGGCGCCAGTCCCTTCGCGGACCAGACCGCCGCCGAATTGGAGCTGGAGCCCGTCATGAGCCTGGAGAGCCGCATCATCGCCGTCCAGGAAATTGCTCCTGGGGAACGGGTGGGCTATGGTGGCCTGTTTACCGCCTCGGAGCCGACCCGGATCGGCATCGTCGCCTGCGGCTATGCCGACGGCTATCCCCGCCATGCGCCGACCGGAACGCCCATTGCCGTCCATGGCAAGCGGACCCGGACCGTGGGGCGGGTTTCCATGGACATGCTGTTTTGCGACCTGACGGGCATCCCGGAAGCCGGCATCGGTTCGCCGGTGACCCTGTGGGGACGGGGCTTGGCGGGCGACGTGCCGGCGGACGAGGTGGCATCTGCCGCCGGTACCATCTCCTACGAACTGTTCTGCGCCGTGGCGCCCCGGGTGCCGGTGGAGGTGGTGGAGAGCTAGGAGCGCCGCTTGCCGAGGACGAAGGCCTCGTCCATGCCCCGCAGGCGGTGGCTCAGGATGCGGGCGATGTTGCGGAAAATTTTGGCGCTGCCCGGCAGGTGGCGCCAGCAGGCATTTTCGGACAGCCGCAGTAGGATGCAGGGCGCCAGGGCGACCACCGACGCGGAGCGGACCTCCTGGTCCACCAGGGACATTTCGCCGAAGCTGTCGCCGGCGTCCAGTTGGGCCAGCTCGGTGGCCCGGCCGGTTTTCCCTGACTTGAGCACCGACACCCGGCCGTCGATGATGATGTAGAGGAAGGAGCCGGTGCTGCCTTCCCGGACGATGGATTCTCCGGCCTCGAAGGTGCATTTTTCGGCGGCCTCCAGCAGCTCCATCAGCTCCTGCTGGGTCAGGCCGGAGAAAATCTCGACCCGCTCCAGCAGCCGGAACATGATGCGCTGCAGGTCCTGAAAGGTGAAATTCTCTTTCGTCCAGGTGGTCATGTCGGGGTCGTCGTTGTTGTTTTGAGCTAGTGTATCCTCCAGTCATTATGGCAAAAAGCAAGACTTTATATATCTGTACCGAGTGCGGCGCCTCCAGCCCCAAGTGGCAGGGCCAGTGCCCCGGTTGCGGCGAGTGGAACACCCTGGTGGAGACGGTGGCGGACAAGCCCACCGGCCACCGTTTCGAGTCCCTGGCGCCGGTTTCCCAACTGAAGACCCTGGCGGATATCGAGGCGAGGGAGGCGGAACGCATCCCCACCGGCATTTCCGAATTCGACCGTGCCCTGGGCGGCGGCCTGGTGGCGGGCGGCGTGGTCCTCATCGGCGGCGATCCAGGCATCGGCAAGAGCACGCTGCTCCTCCAGGCCCTGGCGACCCTGTCCGCCTCCCAGAAAGTGCTCTACGTGACCGGCGAGGAATCCGGTGAGCAGGTGGCCCTGCGGGCCAAGCGCCTGGCCCTGGACACCAAGCGGCTGCAACTCATGGCCGAAATCAACCTGGAACGCATCCTCGCCACCCTGCAGGCGGAAAAGCCCCTGGTGGCGGTCATCGATTCTATTCAGACCCTGTGGTCCGATCAGCTCTCCAGCGCCCCGGGTTCCGTGGCCCAGGTGCGGGAATGTGCCGCCCAGCTGACCCGGCTGGCCAAGCAGATCGGCATCACCGTGATCCTGGTGGGCCACGTGACCAAGGAAGGCGCCCTGGCCGGGCCGCGGGTGCTGGAGCACATCGTGGACACGGTGCTCTATTTCGAGGGGGAGACCCACTCCAGCTTCCGCCTCATCCGGGCCTTCAAGAACCGCTTCGGGGCGGTGAACGAGCTGGGGGTCTTCGCCATGACCGACCGGGGCCTCAAGGGCGTGAACAACCCCTCCGCCCTGTTCCTGTCCCAGCACGGCCAGGAAGTGGCCGGCTCCTGCGTCATGGTTACCCAGGAAGGCACCCGGCCGCTCCTGGTGGAGATCCAGGCACTGGTGGATACCTCCCACGGCAATCCCCGGCGCCTGACCGTCGGCCTGGAGGCCCAGCGCCTCGCCATGCTGCTGGCGGTGCTCCATCGCCACGCCGGGGTGGTGTGCTTCGACCAGGACGTCTTCGTCAATGCGGTGGGTGGGGTGAAGATTACCGAACCGGCCGCCGACTTGGCGGTCCTTCTGGCTATCGTGTCTTCCCTCAAGAACAAGCCCTTGCCCCAGAAGCTGGTGGTGTTCGGGGAAATCGGCCTGGCCGGCGAAATCCGTCCGGCTCCCCGAGGCCAGGAACGCCTGAAGGAAGCCGCCAAGCTCGGCTTCACCTCAGCCCTGAT
>JBLNBI010000436.1:0-10102 GCA_050259815.1 Actinomycetota bacterium
CTGGTGAGCACGGGCACCCGGTCGCCGATGTGGATCTTGGCCTTCTCCCGGTTCTTGACCCGGATGCGGGGATTGGCCAGCACGTTGGCCAGGGTGTCCTGGGCGTTGATGTTGAGGAGGATCGCCGGGTTGGCGATAAAGGAAACCAGGCCGCCCCGGTCGTGCTTCAGGTCCACGACCCCGTTGGCCACCGTCGTGCCCGGGGTGGTGGTTTCCACCACGGCGCCGCCGGGGACGTTGGTCTGGGTGGTGGTCCCGCCCTGGAGGATGCCGTAGCCGATCTGCTTGGGCCACTGGACGCCCAGGTTCTGGAGCCGGCCCCGGCTCACCTCCGGCACCTCCACTTCCAGGAGGGCCTCGGGTTCCGCCAGGTCCTGGCTGGCGATGAGCTTCTCGGCCACCCGGATGGCGTCCGGGGTGTCCCGGATCATGAGTAGGCTGAGGCGCTCGTCCACGAACACGTCCCGGGTCTTCAGCATGGTGCGCAGCATGTTGCCCACCTGCTTCACGTCCGCATTGGCCAGGTAGAAGCTCTTCATCACCAGTTCCTGGTAATCCCGCTGCTTGGCCGGGGTGTTGGGGAAGACCAGCATGCTGTTCTCGGACAGCACCTTCCGGTCCAGGCCGTTGGTGACCAGGATGAGGCGCAGGGCCTCCTCGATGGGGGTGTCCTTGACGAAGATGGTGGTGGTGAGGTCCGACTTCACGTCCCGGTCGAAGACGAAATTGATCCCGGCGCTCCGGGAGATCACCTCGAACACGGCTCTGAGGCTCGCATCCCGGAACTCCAGGGTGATGGGCCGGGATAGCCGCGACTTGAGCTTGGGCGCCAGGACCACCTCCCGGTTCTGCAACTCGTCGATGCGCCGCATCATGGTCCGGGCCTCCCGGTCCCGGGGATTCTCGGCGAGGACGCGGCGCAGCAGCACCTGGGCCTTTTCGGTCTTGCCCGCCTCCAGCAGGGTGGCGGCCTCCTGGCGCAGGGCGGTGCGGCGGCGTTCGGCCTCCAGTTCCGCCACGGCCAGGGCGATGCGCTGATTCTTGGGGTCGATGGCCTGGGCCCGCCGGTAGAGGTCGGCGGCCTCGTCGAAGCGCCCGTTCAGGCGCTCGGCCATGGCCTGGGCCAGGAGCTGGTTCACCG
This sequence comes from Actinomycetota bacterium, assembly GCA_050259815.1. Taxonomy (GTDB): domain Bacteria; phylum Pseudomonadota; class Gammaproteobacteria; order Burkholderiales; family Rhodocyclaceae; genus JAGTRP01. The sequence goes on from JBLNBI010000436.1 coordinate 1,142, forward strand.
CCCGCTCCCGCTGGGTGGCCAGGTAGGCGCGGATTTCCGCGTTGCCGGGGGATTCTTCGGAGGCCTGCTCGAGGCGGGCGAGGCCTTCCTCGGTCCGCCCCTGGAGGATGAGGGCACGCCCCTCCTCGAACTTGGGGCTGGTGGTGGCGCAGCCCGCCACCAGGGCCGCACAGCCCAGGAGGGACCAGGGAATAGAGCTGTTCTTCTTCATTGGGTGCTCCCTATTTCAAGGGTCTGTTGCTTGTGCATGGGGAGATAGACGAAGGTCACCGCGTTGGGGGTGATGCGCTTCACCCGGTACACGCCGTTGATGACGTCCCCCTGCCGCACCGCCAGGTTGCGTTCGTCGTCGTCCTCCAGGTAGACGGTGATCCGCCCCCTGTCCACCAGCCGGCCCAGGTAGGTGAAGGGCAGTTCCGGCGGCTGGGGCGGGCCGGGGGGCGGCGGGGGCGGCGGCACGTACCAGCTTTCCTTGGGGAAGATGTCCCGGATTTCACCCCCCCCCGCCCGTAGGTCGCTGCGGGAAAGGCGCAGGCTGCCCGGATCGGCCGGGCCGGCCTTTTCCGCCGGGGCGGAGGCGGTGCCGGCCGGGGCGCGGGCAGCCGGGGCAGGGCGGTTGTCCCGGGGCGCCGAGGTTTCCTCCGATTCCTCTCCGCTCCAGATGACCAGGCCCACGGTCACCGCCAGGGCACCTCCCAGGACCATCCAGCGCTGGCGGGGGCTGAGCGCCATTACGCCGCCTCCCGCAGGTACAGGATGAAGCGGATCTGGGCGTCCACCGTCGGCTCGGCGATGTTGGGCCGGCGGATTTGCACCTCCCGCAGGGCGAGGGTGGGGATTTCGGTGAGCACCGTGCGGATGAATTCCCGGATCTGCACATAGGAGCCCTTCACCGGCAGGTTCACCTCGTAGTTGAAGAGGCGGCTGTTGCGGTCTAGGGTCTGCTTGTACTCGGCCCGGTCCAGGGACAGGGAGAACTGGTCGCCGGCAGCGTAGATTTTCTGCAGCCAGGCGGGGGCCGTGTCCCGGCTGGGGAAGGCGTTGTAGAAGGCCGCCACCTGGGCTTCGGCGCCCTGGCGCTGGGTATTGGCCGGGGACGCGGCCCGGGCGCGGGCGGCCGCCACCTGCTGCTGCACCCCGGCCAGTTGCAAGTGCTCCGGCAGGGATAGACCCACATAGACCACCGCCGCCAGGACCAGGAGGGCGATCCCCGCCAGGCCAGGCCAGCCGATGGCCCGGCGCCAGCGTCGCAGGAACCAGCGCCAGTCGCTCATGACGAGGTTCCCCCCGCATTCGCCCAGTCGGCGGACACCAGGAAGCGATAGGGCTTTTCCGGGTCCTGCTCCTGGCGCTGGTCCTCCACCAGGAAGACGTTCTTCAGCACCCCGCCCTGGCCCAGGCGATCCACGAAGGCCAGGATGTCGTCCCGGCGCTTGGCCTCGCCGGTGATCTGGACCACGCCCCGGGAGGCGTCGGGGGCGATGGTGAGGAGGGCGATTTCCCCGGTCTTGGCTTCCTCCAGGGCCTTGAAGAGGGATTCCCAGGGGCGCTGGATGTCCCGGGCCACGACGCTGGCGGCCTGGATCATCTGCTGCATTTCCCGGTCATCCCCGGCCCGGGGCAGGGTGCGGACCGGGGCCGGGCGCTGGAGCCGGGCCAGTTCCGCCTGCCAGGTGCCCACCTCGTCGGCGGCCGAGCGGTAGTCCAGGAAGGCGGCGCCGAGGGCCACGATGCCGGCGGCCAGGAGGGCAAGGCCCCCTGGGGAGAATGTCCGGGGCTGGAAGTCGAGGTCGACGGGGCGCATGGTCCCTCAGGCGGCGTTGAGCGCCATGGCATAGGGCGCGTCGTCGGCGGTGGAGAAGCCAGGAACGGCCGGCAGCTTGAGGAGGCTGCCCGACCAGCCGTCGGCCAAGGCCATTTCCCCGGGAGATTGCTCCGGCGCGGCGATGCACAGGCGCTCGGGCGGGGCGTCCCGGCCGGCCAGCAGCAGGGCCCGATCAAGAATCTGGGGCAGCTCCCCGCCCCAGCCGTCCCCCACCGATTGGCAATGGACCCCGGCCCATTCGCCTTCCCGGAACCAGGCGAGGCAGAGGCGGCCTTCCTCGGCCAGGAGGAACCAGTCCTTCCTGCCGTCCAGCTCCCGGCGCCAGCGGTTGAAGGCGGCCAGGAGATAGGGGCGGATGGAGGTCAGGGGCAGGCCGGCAGCAGATGAGGCATCCCGCAGGCCGACAAGGAGGCGCCGATCCACGGCGCAGGCCAGGTAGGGGGCGGGGGGCTTGCCCTCGCTCCACAGTATTTCCCAATCGTCGGCGGCGTCGCCATAGACCTCGGTGAAGCGATGGCGCACCAGGGCCAACAGGTCGTCCTCGCCGGAGAGCTTTTCCTGCCAGGGGATGAGGAGGTAATGGGCAAAATGGTTGGAGAGGATGGCTCGCAGCTCGGCGTGCTTCCATTGCCGGCCGGGGAGGGCGCCCGCCAGGGTGGCCAGGGCCGGCTGCCAGGGGGCTTCCCCGGGGGCCGGTTCCGGGCAGGCGAGGCTCTCCTTGCCCACTACCCGGTCGCCGAAACCCTTGGCCAGGCGGACCAGGACGACCCGCCGGGGGGTGAGGACGGCATGGAGTCGGTCACGCCACGAAAGTGACACGGTTGATCTCCTGCAGCGTGGTCTCGCCGTTCTTCACCAGATCCACCGCCGCCTCCCGCAGGTAGCGGGTGCCGTTGGCCCGGGCCGCCTCCTTGATGCGGCGGATGGGTTCCCGGCCGATGATGAGTTCCCGGATCTCATCGTTGAGGTAGAGCATCTCGGCGATGGCCTTGCGGCCCTTGAAGCCGGTACCCCGGCACTCGCCGCAGCCGCGGCCATGGCGGAAGTTGAAATTGGCGGCCTCCTCCGGCGAGATGCCGGAATCGGCGATGAGCTTGGGCGGGGGCCGGTCGCCCCGGGAACAGTGGGGGCAATTCACCCGCACCAGGCGCTGGGCCATGATGCCGTTCAGGGCCGAGACGAAGCTGTAGGGGTCCACGCCGATGTGCATGAAGCGGCCGATGACGTCGAAGACGTTGTTGGCGTGCACCGTGGTGAAGACCAGGTGGCCGGTCAGCGCCGCCTGGATGGCGATCTGGGCCGTCTCGGCATCCCGGATTTCGCCCACCAGGATCTTGTCCGGGTCGTGGCGCAGGATGGACCGCAGCCCCTTGGCGAAGGTAAGGCCCTTTTTCTCATTGACCTGAATCTGGAGCACCCCGGCCAGCTGGTATTCAACCGGGTCCTCGATGGTGATGAACTTGTCCTGGCCCTGGTTCACCTCGCACACCGCCCCGTACAGGGTGGTGGTCTTGCCGGAGCCGGTGGGTCCGGTGACCAGCACCATGCCGTAGGGCTCCCGGATGAGGCGGCGGAAGTTGGCGATGGATTCCGGGTCGAAGCCCAGGATGTCCAGGGAGAGGCCCTGACTGGACAGGGCCCGGCGGTCCAGGATGCGGAGCACCGCGTCCTCGCCGAAGATGCTGGGCATAATGGACACCCGGAAATCCACTTCCCGACCGCGCATGGCCACCTTGAAGCGGCCGTCCTGGGGGATGCGGCGCTCGGCGATGTCCAGCTCGGACATGACCTTGATGCGGGAAATGACCTGCTCCGCCAGCTCCTGGCCGGCCATGTGGCCCACTTGCGTCAGCACCCCGTCGATGCGGTATTTGATGGCCAGGCCCTGGGGATCGGTCTCCAGGTGCACGTCGCTGGCCGCGGCCTTGAGGCCGTCGTAGATGATGGAATGGACCAGGCGCACCACCTGGCTGGTGTCCTCGCTGATGGCCCGGAGCGAGAGGTCCTCCGCCATCCCGCCGGCTGCCGCCTCTGCCCCGGCTTCGGGGAGCATGGCATCCATGGCGTGCATCTTCTCCTCCTGGCGGGAGAAGTAGACCTCCAGGTCGGCGTGGTGGGCGAGGCAGGGGGTGAAGGGCTGGCGCACCTGATTTTCCGCCCAGGCCAGGAGCCCGGTGTCGAAGGGGTCGGCGAAAACCAGGCGCAGCTTGCCCTCGCCGTCCCACATGGCCAGGCATTCCCGCTGGGCGGCCCGGGGGAAGGGAATGAGGTCCCACTCGGGCTTGAGGCGGTAGAGGGCCTTGATGTCCACCCAGGCGTAGCGGAAGGTACCCGCCAGGGCGGACAGGAAATCCATGGCCGGCAGACCGGCCTGCTCCTCCAGGACGACGACCACGGGCCGATCGCTGACGGCCGCCTCCTGGCGCGCCCGGGCGACCTGCTCGGGGGTGAAACGGCTAGAAGAGGTTGTTTGGGGAACTGCCAATTCGCTCATTTGATGCTTCCTGCCAACTCGAAAATGGGCATGTACATGAGGACCACGATGGCGCCGATCACCAGGCCGATGAAGGCCATGAGGATGGGCTCGAAGAGCCGGGTGAACCAGTCCACCCAGCGGGCCATCTCCTCCTCGTGGAAGATGGCGATCCGTTCCATCATTTCCCCCATCTGCCCGGTGCCCTCGCCCACCCGCAGCATGCGGGAGGCCACCGGGGTGGTGAGGCCGTTGTGCTCCATGGACCGGGACAGGGGATGGCCCTCCCGGATTTCCCGGGCCGCCTGCTGGAGCTGCCCCCGCAGGGTGGGCTGGAGCAGCCCGGACACCATGTCCAGGGCGCTGACCACCGGGATGCCGCCGGCCAGCAGCATCCCCACGGTGCGGTAGAAGCGGGCCAGCTGATAGACCCGCATGCGCTCCCCGACCCCGGGGAGGGCCCACAGCCGGGTGCCGAACCAGCGCTTGAAGCCCGGGTGCATGATCGCGTAGGCCAGCCCGGCCACCACCAACCCGGCCCCGATGGTCACCGCCAAGGCGTGTTCATTGAGGAGCCCGCCCCAGGCCAACAGCACCCGGGAGAAGAAGGGCAGGTTCTCGCCCATGCTTTCGTACACCCCGGCAAAGCGGGGCACCACGTAGCCCATCAGGAAGAGCACCACCAGGCCGCCCACCACCATGAGCAGGGTCGGGTAGATGGCGGAACTCACCACCTTCTTCTTCACCGCCTCCACCGTCGCCTGGTAGGCCACATAGCGGGCCAGGGCCTCGGTCAGCGCCCCGGTCCTTTCGCTGGCCCGCACCGTCGCCACGTAGAGGGCCGGGAATACCGCCGGATACTGTTCCATGGCGGCAGACAGGGTCTGACCTTCGTGGAGGATGCGGATGACCCCTTCCAGCACCCTGCGGGCCTCCGGCCGGTGCTCCTTTTCCACCAGGGTCTGGATGGCCTCCAGGAGGGGCAGGCCGGCGCCCAGGAGCGCCAACAGTTCCTGGGTGAACAGCACCAGGGGAAAGGCAGCCCGCCGGCCGATGCGGATATTGGCCAGGGAAAGCCCGCCCGCCGGACGCACCGTGAGGACCTTGTAGCCCAGGCCCTGGGCCCGCAGGGTGGCATCGGCGTCGCTCGCCGCCTCGATGGAAAGGGAGGCCACGCCGGCGCCCTTGACGGCTTTCACCTCGTAACGCATGCGCTGCCTCGATCCACTTTCCACTCCCTCGGCCGCCGGCTCGGACTCGGACGCGCCAGTCCCGATTGGATCGGCCACCCCGGAGGCAGTTCCGGCCGTGGCCCCGCCATGGCGGTGGGTAGGGACCCGAAATGGCCCCGGGGAGAAGCGGCAGGCCGGGAACTTTCGGCAGCGGCGCCATGCATCCCGAATCCACCGCAGATGCCGCGCGGAGGCATAATGGCGGTCGTCGTCCCTATGCATCACGTTTCCATTGACGCCTGCCCAGAATCTGCCTGCGCCTGACCCCTTGCCCTCCGGCGATAGCCTCCCCGAGGACGAGATCGAGCTGGAGAAAACCCGGCTGCTTTTCCAGAACGCCGGCCTGGCCCAGACCATCACGGCCATCAACGGCGGCGTGCTGCTCTTCATCCTGGGCGGCCTGTCCCCGCCCCCGTGGGCCGTCGGCTGGCTGCTGCTCGCCCTGACCGTGTCCGGTTTCCGCTACGGGCTCGCCCGCAGCTTCGCCCGGCGCGCCCCGCCTCCCGCCGAAGCAGGCCGCTGGCGCCGCCGGGCCATTGCCGGGGCCCTGGTGGCCGGCCTGGCGTGGGGCAGCGGCGTCACCGCCATCATGGTCGCCGAGCCGGATACCGCCCGGCTCTTCGCGGCCCTGGTCATGTGCGGCATGGTGGCCGGCGCCGTCCCCATCCTCTCATCGGTGCCCGCCGCCTTCCGGGCCTACACGGCGCCGGTGATGCTGGCCATCGTCGCCACCGCCGTCATGGACAACCACGGCGCCCGGGACTGGATGCTGGCCCTGATCGCCGTCCTCTTCCTCTTCGCCCTGGTAAAGAGCGCCCGCTACTTCCACGACAGCCTGGACAACTCCATCCGCCTCGCCCTGGGCATGCGCCGCATGGCCGAGCAGCTGGACCTGGCCCGCCGCGGGGCGGAGGCGGCCTCCACCGCCAAGAGCCGTTTCCTAGCGGCCATGTCCCACGAAATCCGCACCCCGATGAACGGCATCCTGGGCATGGCCCAGATTCTCCAGGAGCCCCGCATGGAAGACGCCGAGCGGCGGGAGTACGCCAACACCATCCTCAGTTCCGGCCAGTCCCTGTTGCGGCTCCTCAACGACATCCTGGACCTCTCCAAGGTGGAAGCCGGCAAGCTGGAGCTGCGGCCCAGCGCTTTCGACCCGGGCCGGCTCATCGCCGAAATCGCCAGCCTGTTCGCGGAACCGGCCCACGAGAAGGGCCTGGCCCTGAACACCGCCTGGAACGGCCCGGAAGCCTGCCGCTACCGGGCCGACGCCAGCCTCCTCCGGCAGATGCTCACCAACTTCGCCAGCAACTCCATCAAATTCACCTTCCACGGCTCCATCCGGATCGAAGCCCGGGAAGTGGCGCGGGTGGGCGACAGCGCCCTCCTGGAGTTCGCGGTGGCGGACACCGGCATCGGCATCCCGGAGGACAAGCGCTCCCTCCTCTTCCAGCCCTTCTCCCAGGTGGATGGCTCGGACACCCGCCAGTTCGGCGGCACCGGCCTCGGCCTGTCCATTGTCAGCAACCTGGCCCGGCTCATGGAGGGGGAGGTCGGGGTGGAGAGCAAAGAGGGCAAGGGCTCCCGCTTCTGGTTCCGGGTCCGTGCCGAGGTGATGCCGGCGGCCGAGCTGTCGCCGCCTTCGGCCCAGGCCGATTTCCCCGCTGGCCTGGCCGGCCGCCACGTCCTCCTGGTGGAGGACAACGGGATCAACCGCATGGTGATCAGGACCATGCTCGAAAAGCACGGTGTGAGGACCAGCAGCGCCGACAACGGCCAGGAAGCCCTGGATGCCCTGGCCGGCGGGTTCGTCCCCGACCTGATCCTCATGGACTGCCAGATGCCCGTGATGGACGGCTTCGAGGCCACCGCCCGGATTCGCCAACGGGAGCTGGCCCTGGGCCTGACCCGCACGCCCATCGTCGCCCTCACCGCCGGCGCCTTCGAGGAGGATCGCCACCGCTGCCTCGGCGCCGGCATGGACGACTTCCTGGCAAAGCCCATCAACCTCTCCGAATTGCTGGCCGCCCTGGCAAAATGGCTGGTCGTGAAGAGGGAAAACCCCGCTTCTTCCTGAGCCGCCCCGGAAGGGCGGCCGACATTAGAACAACGAAAGCCGAACAATGAACGTCATCATCGTCGGGGCCGGCAAGCTCGCCAAGGAGCTGCTGGATTCCCTGAAGGCCAGCAACGCCCATCCCGTCTTCCCCTGGGCGGACAGGGACCAGGCCAGCGGCCCAGCCATCGTCGTCCACGCCGGCTCCGGCCGGGAGCTGGACGAGGTGGTCGCCCATTGCCGGGCGACCCGCTCCCCCCTCATGGAACTGGCGACCGGCTCCAGGATCGAGGCAATGGCCCCCGATTTCCCGCTGGTTCTCTGCCCCAACACCAATATCCTGATGCTCAAGTTCATGGCCATGCTGGCCAGGAGCGGCACCATGTTCGCGGGCTACCGGATCGGCTTCACGGAATCCCACCAGGCGCAGAAGTCCTCCACCCCCGGGACTGCCGTGGCCATGGCCCAGTCCCTCGGCCTGCCGGCCGCCGACATCGTGTCGATCCGGAATCCGGCCGAGCAGGAAAAGACCCTGGGCATCCCGCCGGAACACCTGGCCCGCCATGCCTACCACCGGATCGTGATCGAGGACGGCATGTGCAGCCTTGCCCTGGAAACCCGGGTGTACGGTGCAACTCCTTATGCCGACGGGGTCGCCAGGATCGTCTCGGCCATCGCCGCCCGGGAGCTCGAAGACCGCCGCTACGACATCGTCGAGTTCGTGGACAACGGCTGGATTTGACCCGCCGCCGGTCAGCCCCCCCTTACGCCGCCGAACCGCCCAGCCGGAAGAAGGCGACCCGCTCCAGCAGTTGGTGGGCGACGGCGGTCAGCTCCTCGGCGGTGGCCGCCAGTTCTTCGGAAGCCGAGGCGTTCTGCTGGGTGGACAGGTTGAGCTGGCCGATGGCGCTGTTGATCTGGCCGGCGCCGCTGGACTGCTCGTCGGAGGCGGCGGCGATGCCCTGGACCAGGTCCGATGTCCGGCGGATGGAGGGCACCATGCGCTCCAGGAGCTTGCCCGCTTCGTCCGCCAGCCTGACGGACGAAGTGGCCAATTCGCTGATTTCCCCGGCCGCCACCTGGCTGCGCTCGGCGAGCTTCCGGACTTCCGCCGCCACCACCGCGAAGCCCTTGCCGTGATCCCCGGCCCGGGCCGCCTCGATGGCGGCGTTGAGGGCCAGGAGGTTGGTCTGGTAGGCGATGTCGTCGATGATGCCGATCTTGTCGGCGATCTGCTGCATGGCCGTCACCGTCTCCTCCATGGCGGTGCCGTTCTCCTCGGCGTCCTTCGCGCCCTTGATCGCCATCTGCTCGGTGAGCCGGCTGTGCTCGGCGTTCTGGTTGATCGACGCGCTCATCTCCTCGAGGACGGAGG
>JBLNBI010000437.1:0-5757 GCA_050259815.1 Actinomycetota bacterium
GGATTTCGTGGCTCATGTTGGCCAGGAAGGCGCTCTTGGCCCGATTGGCGGCCTCGGCCTCATTGGCCCGCTCCTGGAGCTCCAGGTTCAGCTTGGCCACTTCCCGGGTACGCGCCGTCACCAGCTCTTCCAGGTGGGCGCGGTAGGCTTCCAGTTCCTGTTCCGCCGTCTTCTGGGCCGAGATATCGGTATGGGTGCCGATGGCCCGCAGGGGATTGCCGGAAGCATCCCGCGCCACCACCATGCCCTGGGTGCGGATCCACTTGTAGCTGCCGTCCTTGCAGCGCAGCCGGTGCTCGTTGCGATAGGAGGGCGTCTCGCCCCGGGCATGGCGTTCCAAGTCCGACTGGCAGCGGGCCTGATCGTCGGGATGGATGCGGCTCATCCACTCGGCGTTGTCATCGGCGATCTCGGCATCCCCGTAGCCCAGCATGGCCTTCCACTGACGAGAGAAGTATGTCTTGCCGGACGAACTCCAGTCCCAGACCCCGTGGCCGGCGCTGTCGAGCGCCATGACCCAGCGCTGCTCGCTCGCCCGCAGCGCCTGTTCCGCCGCCTTGCGTTCGCCGTCGATGAGCTCCAGGGTCCGCAGCTTTTCCGTCTGTTCCCGGTGTTCGGCCAGGGACAGGCTCAACTCCCGGCGCTGATGGATGATGATCCCGACGACAATGGTGACGAAAAGCGCCAGGGCATCGGCCAGGGCGACCCAGAAGGCATCCCGGCGGACGCCGGCGTAAAGTTCGTCCTCGTCCGCCTTCGCCACCAGGTACCAGTCGGTGCCGGCAACCCCCTGGACGGCCCCGAGGGACGGAACGGAGCGGTAATCGACGCCCTCCACCGCCTGCCCGACCTTGGCATAGCCCTCCACCACCCGGTCCGCCAGCCGCTCCCGGTTGCCGATGGGCACGATGAGCTTGAGCGCGGCATCGGGACGGTGACGGAGGTCGTTCAGGAAGACGATATTGCCCCCTTCCCGGCGAAACAGCAGGACCTCCCCGGTTTCGCTGGCCAGGGGCCAGGACTGGATGTAAGCGTAAAGGAAGTCCCGGGCATCCACCTGGAGGACCACCGCCAGCCCCTTCTCGCCGCTGACGTCGCCGAGGGGGGAAACGAAATCCAGGTGGATTCGGTCCTGTCCCCCCTCCACCACCCGGTGGAAATCGGTGAACAAGACCCGACCGGCGGCATTCGCCCGGCGGACTGTCTCCTTCAATGGCTCCGATACCTGTTGGGATGCGGGGGCACCGGTCCCCAGGAGTATTTTCCCCTCGCCATCCAGGAGCAGTACGGCCCGGTAGCCCAGGGCCCGCCGATAGTCCTCCATCTGTTCCGCGATCCGGGAACGGGCGGCGGCGTTCCCCGTTTTCCGCCACAGGCCGATGCCGTCGTTGAAAATCTTGGCCGTCCTCACCACCTCGGCATCCCGGCGGCGCTCCCCCAGCCAGTTGGCGATCTGGCTGGATTTAAGGCCGGCGATGGCTCGGAGCTGGTTGAGGGTATCCGCCTTCTCCTTGTTCAGGGTGTAGGTCACGGCCCCGATGCCGGCCAGGAGAATGGACAGGGCCACGGCCGACACGGTGGTCACCAGGCTGCGGGAGAAATGCAGCCGGGCCATGGAGACAGTTTCCTGCGGAGCCGCCTGCCCAGCGGGAACTCCCACCGCCCGGCGGCGAACCAGGCGCAACATCAGGATAAAGAGCAGTAGCGAGGTAACCGCGACAAAGGCCCAGCCCTTCATGGTCCCCAGGGTCGCCAGGAGCACCGGGTCCCGGACAGCGGCCCTCAGCGCCCAGTCCGACGCGCCGACCCAGAGGGCGGCAAAGGCGGCATAGAGCGCGACGACCCACAGGATGCCGGACAGATTGCCAGGCTTGCCGGGGGCTTCGAGAGGGGGCGCGGCTTTGATGTCCATCACCCCCATTATGTCGCCTGTCCATCCCGGTGTCTGCACGTGCGAACCCTTAGTACTTCAGATAAATACCCCCCCCTTCAACCCTGATCTCGAACCGGCCGCAGGAGCCTGCATCGGGTGCCACGGCCTGGCCGCTTTCCAGCTCGATGTTCCAGCCATGCAGGGGGCAGGTCACCTTCCTGCCATGAACGATGCCCTGGGACAGGGGCCCGCCCTTGTGGGGGCACTTGTCGTGGAGGGCGAAGACCTCGTCCCCGGCGGTGCGAAAGACGGCAATGTCCCCCCGGGTGTGGCGCACCACCCGGGAACCCAGGGGCGGAATGTCGTCCAGCCCGCAAATCCTTTTCCAGTCGCTCATGTCGTTCTCCCTCAAATCTCGATGGTTTCAAATTCCCGCTTCATTTCGCCTTCGACCCGCTCCGCCCAGGGGTCCTTCGCATCCTTCAGGGCGTTCAGGAGACGGGCGTAGAGGGCCTTGCGGTTTTCCTCGTCCTCCACCACCTTGGACTTCACGTAGTCGAGCCCCACCCGCTGGACGTAGTGGACCGTGCGCTCCAGGTAGAAGCCCTCCTCCCGGTAGAGCTGGAGGAAGGCGCCGGAGTACTCCTTCACCTCCTCGTCATCCTTCACCTTGGCCAGGAACTCGGCCACCTCGGTCTTGATACCGCCGTTGCCGGCCACGTAGATCTCGTAGCCGGAATCGACGCCGATTACCCCCACGTCCTTGATGCCCGCCTCCGCGCAGTTGCGGGGGCAGCCGGACACCGCCAGCTTGACCTTGTGGGGGCTCCACATGTCGAAGAGCATCTTCTCGAGCTTGACGCCCATGTCCATGGCCCTCTGGGTGCCGAAGCGGCAGTGCTCGGCGCCGACGCAGGTCTTCACCGTGCGGATGGACTTGCCGTAGGCGTGGCCGGAGACGAGGCCGGCTTTGTTGAGGTCTGCCCAGATCAGGGGCAGGTCTTCCTTTTTCACCCCCAGGAGGTCGATGCGCTGGCCGCCGGTGACCTTCACCGTCGGAACTTTGTACTTCTCGGCGGCATCGGCAATGGCCCGCAGCTCCGCCGGGGTGGTGAGGCCGCCCCACATGCGGGGCACCACCGAGTAGGTGCCGTCCTTCTGGATATTGGCGTGGGCCCGCTCGTTGATGAAGCGGGACTGGGGATCGTCCTTCGCCTCATGGGGCCAGGTGGAGATGAGGTAGTAGTTCAGGGCTGGTCGGCATTTCTCGCAGCCGTCGGGGGTCCGCCATTCCATGAACTGGATCACCGCCGGTATGGAGGTGAGATGCTGGGCCCGGATAGCATCCCGGACCTCCTGGTGGGAATGGTCGGTACAGGCGCACACCGGCTTCTTCTCGCTCTTGGCAGGGGTGTAAGCGCCGCCGATGGTGGAGGCCAGGATCTGCTCCACGAGCCCGGCGCAGGAACCGCATGAAGAGGCGGCCTTGGTGTGCTTCTTCACCTCGTCCAGGGTGAAGAGCCCCTTTTCCTTGATGGCCTTGACGATGGTGCCCTTGGTGACGCCGTTGCAGCCGCACACCTCGGCGGAATCCGCCATCTGGGCCGCCTTGTTCTGCCCCTGGTGGCCCACGTCGCCCACCGACGACTGGCCGAAGAGCAGATGGTCCCGGATGTCGTGGATGTCCTTGCCTTCCCGCAGCAGCTGGAAGTACCAGGCGCCGTCCGCCGTGTCGCCGTAGAGGACGCCGCCCACCAGCTTGTTGTCCTTGATCACCAGCTTCTTGTACACACCCCCGGCGGCGTCGTTGAGGACGATTTCCTCCGTATCCTTGCCGCCCATGAAGTCGCCTGCGGAGAAGAGGTCGATGCCGGTGACCTTGAGCTTGGTGGAGGTCACCGAACCGGTGTAGCGGCCGATGCCGTAGTGGGCCAGGTGGTTGGCGCAGACCTTGGCCTGCTCGAAGAGCGGCGCCACCAGGCCGTAGGCGGTGCCCCGGTGATTCACGCACTCGCCGACGGCGTAGATCTTGGGGTCGTAGGTCTGCAGAGTGTCGTTCACCACGATGCCCCGGTTGCAGTGGATGCCGGCGGATTCGGCGAGGGACGTGTTGGGGCGGATACCGGCGGCCATGACCACCAGGTCGGCGGGAATCTGCATGCCGTCCTTGAAGCGTACGGCGCTAACCCGACCGGACTCTCCCTGGACAAGCATTTCCGTCTGCTTCTGGAGCAGGAACTTTAGACCCCGGTCTTCCAGGGACTTCTGCAGCATGCGCCCGGCCACCTCGTCCAGCTGGCGCTCCAGGAGCCAGGGGCCGATGTGCACCACGGTCACGTCCATGCCCCGCAGCTTGAGGCCGTTGGCCGCCTCCAGCCCCAACAGGCCGCCGCCGATGACCACCGCGTGCTTGTGGCGCCGGGCGGCGTCGATCATCTCGTCGGTATCCTTGATGTCCCGGTAGCCGATGACGCCGGGTAGGTCGTTGCCGGGGACGGGCAGCATGAAGGGGGTGGAGCCGGTGGCCAGCAGCAGGCGGTCGTACTCTTCCACCGTGCCGTCCTCGGCCACCACCCGGCGCTTCACCCGGTCGATTGTCACCACCTTCTTGCCGGTGTGCAGCCGGATGCCGTTCTTCTCGTACCAGGAAAGGTCGTTGAGGATGATTTCCTGAACGGTCATTTACCCCGCCAGCACCGGCGAGAGGAGGATGCGGTTGTAATTGGGGTGGGGTTCGGCGCCGAAGATGGTGATTTCGTACCGGTCCGGGGCGATCTTCAGCAGTTCCTCGATGGTGCGGACACCGGCCATGCCATTGCCGACCATGACTAGACGGGGTTTCTTCATTGGGTGGCTCCTCGTATGCGTGCGTCCGTAAGGACGAGAAAAGTCTTTCAGCGCATGACGTCGTTGCCACTCGACCGCCCCCGTTGACGGTCTCTCTTGCTGTCGCCTCTTCCATGGCAAGTGCCATGCCAGAGTACAAGCCATTGTTTTTCAATAAGTTCGTTGCATTTTGCCCAATCTCTCCGCACCAAGGCGGGGCAAGGCGATCCAAGCCGGTGCATCAGGAACACTTCGTTGTAAGATTCAGCCTGCAGAATCCCTATCCCGTGCGATCCATGCTTCGTCCTTCGCGTCCCTCCCTCTGGCTTTCCCTGGCGCTTCTTATGGCAGCCGGCTGCACCACGCCGCCGCCCCCAGCCTATCGCGCCGAGGCTTTCAGTCCGGAGTCTCCCTTCGAATACTGGAGCACCCGGCAGCCTGCGGCCGCCTGTGAAATGGCGAAACGGGCCCTGCTCAGCCAGGGCTACCAGGTGGACGATTCAAAGCCCCAGAACATCCGGGGCGAGAAGCTCTTCCAGCCCCAGGCGGACTACGGGATGAAACTCAATATTTCCCTGGTCTGCCTGCCCAGCAACGTGGGCGCGGTGGTCTATGCCAACGCCCAGCAGACCCGCTTCGAGCTCAAGGCCCGGGCGAGCAGCGCCGGCGTCAGCCTGGCGGGCCTGGGTTCCGTTTCCCTGCCCTGGGCCACCGACAAGGACCAACTGGTCAAGGTCGGCGAGGAAACCATTTCCGATCCGGATTTCTACCGGCGGCTTTTCGCCCTCATCGAATCCCTCGACGGCGGCTCGTAGTCGCGCCGGGCATCACAGGGTGGCGGCGGACAAGCCCGCGCCCTCGACGGCCACGATGGCTTTCGCCTGGTTGAAATCCTCGGCATAGCCGCAAGCGTACAGGCAGCAGGCCAGTTGGTTGGCAATGGGGAGCGGCAAGGGCAGATGGTCGTCCAAAACCCGCTTGATCCATTGGGCCGTCTGCTGGGCATCGGCCCCCTCGGGCAGGTTGGGCAGGGTGCGCAGGCTGTCGTGGGCGGGCGC
>JBLNBI010000438.1:0-8493 GCA_050259815.1 Actinomycetota bacterium
CGTGATCGAAACCTTCGATGCGTCGCTCCTCGAATCTTCAATCAAACCCATTGCCTGACGGAGACTAGGAAATGATCAAAGGTGGTTTGGGCGGCCTGATGAAGCAGGCCCAGATGATGCAAGAAAACATGAAAAAGGCCCAGGAACAGTTGGCCCAGGTGGAAGTCGAGGGCCAGTCCGGAGCCGGCATGGTGAAGGTGGTCATGACCTGTTCCCATGATGTTCGCCGTGTCAGCATCGATCCGTCCGTGATGGACGACAAGGAAATGCTCGAGGATCTGGTCGCCGCTGCGATCAACGACGCCGTCCGTCGCGCCGAGACGACTACCCAGGAGAAGATGGCGGGCTTCACGTCCGGCCTTAATCTCCCGCCCGGTTTCAAGCTCCCCTTCTAAGTGACACCCTCCAGCCTTGAAGCGCTGATCGAAGCCCTGCGCTGCCTGCCCGGAATCGGGCCGAAGTCGGCGCAGCGCATGGCTTATCATCTGTTGCAGCGGGACCGGAAGGGGGCCCAGCGGCTGGGAGATGCCCTCCTGCACGCTCTCCAGTCTATACGGCACTGCCAGCGCTGCAATACCTTCACCGAGGCCGATGTCTGCGAGCGCTGCGCGTCGCCCAAACGCGACCAGGCGCAGTTGTGCGTGGTGGAGACCCCCGTCGACATGAACATGATGGAGCAGACCCTTGCCTACAAGGGGCTCTACTACGTGCTCATGGGTCGTATTTCTCCCCTCGACGGTATCGGGCCCAGGGAACTGGGGCTAGAGCGCTTCCTGGCACGGGCCCTCGACGGCGTGGTGAAGGAGGTTATCCTCGCCACCAACTACACCAATGAGGGCGAGGCCACCGCCCATTACATCACCGCCATGCTGAAGCCCCACGGCATCAACGTTACCCGCATCGCCCGGGGGGTGCCGGTGGGCGGAGAACTGGAATACGTCGACCCGGGCACTCTCGCCCAGGCGCTACGCGAGCGCCGCCTCTGTTCACCCTGATCTCAACTCGGATAGACAGCTTTTATAGCTAGTCCGGATGGCGTACAATTACGCGTTTTGTTTTTTATCCCATCCAATTCCGTTAGGGGTCAGCGTTATGAGCAATCAAGGAAAGATGGACTGCGGAAGGCGGCGATTGATCGTCGCAACCGCGGCCGTGGGAGGGGCAGGTGCGGTCGCCGCACTGGTACCGTTCGTCTCCAGCCTGCTGCCGTCGGAGCGTGCCAAGGCTGCGGGCGCTCCGGTCGAAGTCGATATCAGCAAGCTTGAAGCGGGTCAGATGATGACCGTCGAGTGGCGCGGCAAGCCCGTCTGGATCATCAACCGCACCAAGGACATGCTCGAGACGCTGCCCAAGCTGGCCGACGCCGTGGCCGATCCGAAGTCCGACAAGGACCAGCAGCCGGCCTACTGCAAGAACGAAACCCGTTCCATCAAGCCGGAAATCATGGTCGCAGTCGGCATCTGCACCCACCTGGGCTGCTCCCCCTCTTCCAAGTTCAAGAAGGGCGCCGAAGAAGGCATGTCCGGCGACTGGCTGGGCGGCTTCCTGTGCCCCTGCCACGGTTCCACCTTCGACTTCGCTGGCCGCGTCTTCAAGAACAAGCCGGCTCCGGACAACCTGGAAGTGCCGCCGCACGTGTATCTCACCGATACGCGCATCCTCATCGGCGTAGACAAGAAGGAGGCCTAAGCGATGGGTGCCAACACCAATTTCGAAAAGTACAAGTCTGACGGCTCCCTGGCCGGCAACGTGCTGGAGTGGGTCGACGCCCGCTTCCCGGCCACTTCCATGTGGAAGGGCCACCTGTCCGAATACTACGCTCCGAAGAACTTCAACTTCTGGTATTTCTTCGGTTCCCTGGCCCTGCTGGTTCTGGTCATCCAGATCGTCACCGGCATCTTCCTGGTCATGCACTACAAGCCGGATGCGGCCGTCAACGCCAACGGCGTGCCCGTGGCCTTCGCCTCCGTCGAGTACATCATGCGCGATGTGCCCTGGGGCTGGCTGATCCGCTACCTGCACTCCACCGGCGCTTCCGCCTTCTTCATCGTGGTGTACCTCCACATGTTCCGCGGCCTGCTCTACGGTTCCTACCGCAAGCCTCGCGAACTGATCTGGCTGTTCGGCGTCGGCATCTTCCTGTGCCTGATGGGCGAAGCCTTCTTCGGCTACCTGCTCCCGTGGGGTCAGATGTCCTTCTGGGGCGCCCAGGTGATCGTGAACCTGTTCTCCGCCCTGCCTGTGATCGGCCCGGACCTGTCCATCCTGATCCGCGGCGACTTCGTGGTCGGCGATGCTACCCTGAACCGCTTCTTCTCCTTCCACGTCATCGCCTTCCCGCTGGTGCTGATCGGCCTCGTCGCCGCCCACGTCTTGGCGCTGCACGAAGTCGGTTCCAACAACCCGGACGGCGTCGAGATCAAGAAGCTGAAGGACGAGAAGGGCAACCCCCTGGACGGCATCCCCTTCCACCCGTACTACACGGTGAAGGATATCGTCGGCGTCGTGGTGTTCCTGATGGTCTTCTCCCTGGTGGTGTTCTTCGCCCCCGAAGGCGGCGGCTACTTCCTGGAATACAACAACTTCTTCCCGGCTGATCCCCTGAAGACCCCGCCGCACATCGCTCCGGTCTGGTACTTCACCCCGTACTACTACATCCTGCGCGCCATGGTCTGGAACTTCTTCGGCCTGCCCGCCAAGTTCTGGGGTGTGGTCGGCATGGGCGCCTCCGTGGTGATCTTCGCCTTCCTGCCCTGGCTGGATCGCAGCCCGGTCAAGTCCATCCGCTACCGCGGCCCCATCTACAAGACCCTGCTGTCCATCTTCGTGGTCGTCTTCTTCGTCCTCGGCTACCTGGGTACCCAGCCGCCTTCCTTCTGGGGCGAGAAGATTTCCCAGGTTTGCACGGTGTTCTACTTCGGCTTCTTCCTGGCCATGCCGTGGTGGTCCCGCATGGACAAGTTCAAGCCCGAGCCGGATCGGGTGACGATGTGATGAGGATGCAGAACATGAAAAAGTTTTTGATGGCATTGCTTTTTGCGCCCCTCACGGCCCTGGCCAGCGGCGGTGCTCTCCACCTGGACAAGTGGCCGGGTTCCGTCAGCGACAAGGCCGCTCTCCAGAACGGCGCCAAGCTGTTCGTGAACAACTGCCTGAACTGCCACGGTGCCTCCTACATGCGCTACAACAAGCTCATGGACCTGGGCCTGACCGAGCAGGAAGTCAAGGACAACCTGATGTTCACCGCCGAGAAGATCGGTGAGCAGATGCGCGTCGCTGCCCGGACCGACGAGCAGAAGCAGTGGTTCGGCGCCGCTCCCCCGGATCTGACCGTGATCGCCCGGGCCCGCGCTTCCGAGCACGGCACCGGCGCCGACTGGCTCTACACCTACCTGCGTTCCTTCTACCGCGACGACAAGCGTCCTACCGGCTGGAACAACGTGGTGTTCGAGAACGTTGGCATGCCCCACGTCCTCTACGGTCTGCAGGGCCAGCAGGTCCTGAACCACGAAACCCACAAGCTGGAACTGGCTGTGCCGGGCTCCATGCAGCCGGCCGAGTTCGACAAGGCTGTGTCCGACCTCGTGGGCTTCCTGGTCTGGATGGCCGAACCGCAACAGGAATTCCGCAAGACGCTCGGTATCGGCGTCCTGATTTTCCTGGCCTTGCTGTTCGTTGTGGCCTACGCTCTGAAGAAGGAATACTGGAAAGACGTGCACTGATCTAGTCTGATCAGGCCGCGGCATCGCCGGTTCGACGCAAGTCGGACCGTCGGTGCCGAATCGTTTTTGAGGCTATCGCAAAATGATGAATCTTTACTCGGGTACTACCGATCCCTTTAGCCATCGCTGCCGCATTGTCCTGTACGAAAAGGGCATGGATTTCCAGGTCATCGATGTGGACATGTTCAACAAGCCGGAAGACCTGGCAGTCATCAACCCCCACAACCGCGTGCCGGTGCTGGTGGAGCGCGACCTGGTCCTGTTCGAGCCGAACATCATCAACGAATACATCGATGAGCGTTTCCCCCATCCCCAGCTCATGCCGGCCGACCCGATCATGCGGGCCCGGGCGCGCCAGCTGCTGATCGGCATGGAACGGGAAATCTTCTCCCACATCGAGCCCATCGAGAAGAACACCAAGGGCGCTGCCGACAAGGCCCGCCAGGAAATTCGCGCCCGGCTCACCGAGATCATCCCCATCTTCACCAAGCAGAAATTCATGCTGGGCGATGAGTTCTCCATGCTGGACGTGGCCATCGCCCCGCTGCTGTGGCGCCTGGATCATTACGGCATCGACCTCGGCAAGAATGCAGCCCCCCTCATGAAGTACGCCGAGCGTATCTTCAGCCGCCAGGGCTTCATCGACGCCCTGACGCCTTCCGAAAAGGCCATGCGGAAGTAAGACGGGTATGGAACTGCCTTCCACCAAACCGTATCTCCTGCGAGCCATTTGGGAATGGTGCTGCGACAACGGCTTCACGCCCTACATCGCAGTGGCGGTGGATGAGCGCACCCGGGTGCCGCGGGAATTCGTCCGCGATGGACAGATCGTCCTGAACATCGGTTCGGAGGCTACCAACAAGCTCCAGATGGGCAACGACTTCATCGAATTCCAGGCCCGCTTCGGCGGGGTTGCCCGGGAACTATCGGTTCCCATCGAGCGAGTTGCGGCCATCTATGCCCGTGAAAACGGTGCCGGGATGGCATTCGAGATCGATGCGGAAAAGGGCGCTGCCGAGCAACCGGGTGAAGAGCCCGCGGCGATCGAGCCCCATACGCCGCCTGAGGAGCCGCCCGAGCCGCCCCGGCCCGAAGGCGGGCGTCCGAAGCTGCAGCGCATCAAGTAGGCGCCCGATCATCGGGTGATGCACCAAAGAGGGGCGGTTTCCCAGTGCGGAACCGCCCTTTTTCCGTAGCAAGCCATTGATTTTCCGTGGTGGCACGGCTGTTGCTGCGTCCGGGCAGGAGAGAAAATCATGCCCACAGAGATCAAATCCACCTGCTGCTACTGCGGGGTCGGCTGCGGTGTCCTAATCGAAGTCGATGACAAACGCATCGCCGGCGTCCGGGGCGACCCGGATCACCCTGCCAATGCCGGTCGCCTTTGCACCAAGGGTGCCAGTCTGCACCTGACGGCAAGGCCCGACTATCGCCTCTTGCAGCCGGAATTACGCTCCCGCCGGGGCGCCACCGGCCGGGCCCTGGGGTGGGATGACGCCCTAGACCACGCCGCCGACCGGTTCGCCGACGTCATCAGCCGTCATGGGCCCGATGCAGTCGCTTTCTATATCTCCGGGCAACTGCTCACCGAGGACTACTACGTCTTCAACAAGCTGGCCAAGGGGCTGGTGGGCACCAATAACATCGACACCAACTCCCGGCTGTGCATGTCCTCTGCCGTGGCCGGCTACAAGCAGACCCTGGGGGCGGATGCGCCCCCCTGTTGCTATGAGGACATCGATTACGCGGATCTGATTCTCATCTCGGGGGCCAACCCGGCGATCGCCCATCCCATCCTCTACCGACGCATCGAGGATGCCCGGAAGTCCAATCCCGCGCTACGGGTCATCGTTTCCGATCCTCGCCGGTCCGAGACTGCTGCGGCTGCCGACCTGCACCTTGCCTTGAAGCCCGGCACCGATGTGGCGCTGTTCAATGCCATGCTCCACGTCCTCATCATGGAAGGCCTCGTCGATCGGGATTACATCGCTGCCCACACTCAGGGTTTCGAACTCCTGGAGGAGATCGTCGCCGGCTACCCTCCGGGCACTGCCGCCGAACTCTGCGGGCTGGCTGTCGAGGATATCGTCAAGGCGGCCCGCTGGTTCGGGCAGGCCAAGGGTGCTCTTTCCCTCTATTGCCAAGGACTGAACCAATCCATCCACGGCACCGACAACAACGCCGCCCTTATCCACCTGCACCTGGCCACCGGCCAGATCGGCCGGCCGGGGGCGGGGCCCTTTTCCCTGACCGGCCAGCCCAACGCCATGGGGGGCAGGGAGGTCGGGGGGCTCTCCAACCTGCTGTCCGCCCATCGCGATCTGGACAATCCCCTGCACCGTGGGGAAGTGGCCAGGCTGTGGAAGGTTCCGGAAGTGCCTGCCAAGCCCGGCAAGACGGCGGTGGAACTGTTCCACGCCCTGAAGAGCGGCGAGATCAAAGCTGTCTGGATCGCCTGCACCAATCCGGCCCAGTCGATGCCCTTCCAGGCTGCCGTGCGGGAGGGGCTGGCAAAGGCGGAATTCGTCGTCCTCCAGGAGGCCTACCGCAATACCGAAACAGCGGACTATGCCGACCTCCTTCTACCTGCCACCACCTGGGGAGAAAAGAGCGGCACCGTCACCAACTCCGAGCGCCGTATTTCCCGGGTACGGTCAGCCGTACCGGCTCCTGGCGAGGCCCGGCATGACTGGGAGATTGCCGCCGACTTCGCCCGCCGCCTGGGGAAGCGCCTGGGCCGGGAGGATGCGCCCCGGCTTTTTCCCTACACGGGGCCGGAGCACATCTTCGACGAACACCGGGAAAGCACCCGGGGCCGGGACCTGGATATCACGGGGCTGAGCTATTCCCTGCTGGAAACGGCAGGACCGCAGCAATGGCCGCTACCGGAGGGAGCATCTCGCGGAACCCCCCGGCTCTATGGCGACGGCCGTTTTCCAACGCCGAACGGCAAGGCGCGCTTCGTTCCCGTCGTCCAGGGGGCGACCCACGACCGGCCCGGCATCCGCGCCCCCATCAGCCTCATTTCCGGCCGCATGCGCGACCAGTGGCACGGCATGAGCCGTACCGGCACTGTCCCCCGGCTCTTCAACCTGGAGGACGAGCCCACTATCGCCCTGCATCCCTGCGACCTGCGCCATCGCCAAATCGATTCCGGCGATCTGGTCCGGGTATTCAATGGCCGGGGCGAAATCATCGTCCGGGTCGTGGAAGGGGAGGGACTGCAGCGGGGGCGGGCTTGGCTCCCCATGCACTGGGGGAGCCGCTTCATGGGGACGCCGGGGGCCAATGCCCTGACTCCCGATGCCTTTGACCCCTATTCCTTTCAGCCCGAACTCAAGCATGCCGCCGTACAGGTGGAAAAGGCGGATCTTCCCCACCCCTTGGCAGTGGTGCGGCGCTGCGCCGACGTAGGCGAAGCCTTGGCCTTGAAAGAGAGAGCCCAGCATCTCCTCGCGGACTTCCCCTACGCGGTGCTGTCCCTTTACGGTCGATCCAGCCCACTGGTAGTCTTGCGGGCTGCTGCTGGGGTGCCCCTGGACGACGGACGTCTTCGGGAAGTGGACCGGCTCTTCGGTCTCGGCGTCCAGGAGGGCGCCATCCTCTATGCCGACCTGCGGCGCCACATCAGCAAGAAGGCGGTCGCGGCGGAGGGGCGACTGGTCGGCGTCCGGCTGGCCGGTGAAACCCGGGCCCTGGGTTGGCTGAAAGAAGCCATGGCCGAGGATGGGCTCGACGCCAGCCTCATCCGCTTCGCCCTGGCCCCCAGTGCCAAACCCCCCGCTAGCCTCCCAGCCCGCACCATCGTATGCAAGTGCGCTGACGTCAGCGACCAGCAGATCGAGGACGAGCTTCGCCGGGGATGCAGCCTGAAAGAGTTGCAAGGCAAGCTTAAATGTGGAACTTTCTGCGGTTCATGCCTGCCCGAAATCAAACGCATGGCGGGGCGCGCAAACCAGCCGGCGGCGGCCTGAGCCGGCGACAAGGAGAAACGATGAACTATGCCCATTACATCAAGGAACTCGGCCGCGGCGCGGAGGGTTCCCGGGATCTTTCCCTCGAAGACGCCCGGCAGCTCTACGGGGCCATACTGGACGGCGGCGTGCCCGACTTGGAATTGGGGGCCATCATCATTGCCCTGCGGGTCAAGGGAGAGTCCCTGGATGAGATGATGGGCTTCATGGCGGCCATCAAGGAACGCACCCACGGCCTGCGCATTCCCCACGGCCGGGTGAGGCCGGTGGTGCTGCCCAGCTACAACGGCGCCCGCAAGGGAGCCAACCTGACGCCTCTGCTCGCCCTGCTGCTCAAGCGCTTCGGCGTTCCCGTCCTGGTTCATGGCCTCCTGGAAGGCTACGGCCGGGTGACCACCGGCCACGTCTTCCGGGAAATGGGCATCATGCCCAGCCCGACACTGACCCAGGCCCAAAACTCCATGGAACAGAACGGAATGGCCTTCGCGCCCCTCTCCATCCTGTCTCCCGGTCTGGCCAACCTCCTGGCCCTGCGGGGACGCATGGGGGTGCGCAACAGCGCCCACAGCCTGGTCAAGATGCTCGACCCTTTCCAGGGGCAGGGCGTCCTCATGGCGGCGGCCACCCATCCGGCCTTCATCGACCTCATGCGCGACATGCTGACGGCGGATGGCCGGCGGGCGTTGCTTTTCCGGGGTACCGAGGGGGAGCCCTTCGCCAATCCCAAGCGCCGCCCCCGCCTGGAGTACATCCACGACGGGCAGTGCGACCTCCTGTTCGAAGCCGAGCACGATAGT
>JBLNBI010000439.1:0-9772 GCA_050259815.1 Actinomycetota bacterium
GATGGCGCTGGGGGGCAGGGTGGGGGGCAGTCGGGGGTCTTGGGTGGCCATGATGGGCGGGTCCGTTACGTTGCCGCCCATGGTACTACGGCGGGTGTCTGTGTCTCCATTGGGCACGGAAGCCGACGGCGGCCATAGGTCACGGGACGATCATGCAAAATAAACCTTGCATCGGCACACGATCCAGCCCATACTGGCTAATTACGGGATTTCCAAGTAGTGAATTAGCTCCCTCCGGTTGTGCCTCCCCTTAGCGGTACTCCAGTTCGACAGCTCCACCGTCTTGATTCTCGTGTTACCGGGCATTCGCCCAATTTTTGTTTGTTTTAGTAAGGAAGCTATAGAACATGGCAACTGGTACTGTTAAGTGGTTCAACGACGCCAAGGGTTTCGGATTCATTTCCCCGTCCGACGGTGGTGAGGACCTCTTCGCCCACTTCTCCGCCATTCAAGGCAACGGTTTCAAGACCCTGTCCGAGAACCAGAAGGTCACCTTCGACATCGTCACCGGCCCGAAGGGCAAGCAGGCTGCCAACATTCGCCCCGCCGAATAAGTCAGGCGCCTGACATGTAAAAAAGCCCGGGATTCCCGGGCTTTTTTCGTTGACGGACCGTTTTCCCCTCTAGGCCGCCGTCCTCTCCTGTCCGGGAGCCCCGGGCAGAGGCGATATCCGCTCCAGCCGGTCCAGTCCGGTCAGCACCCGGTCCAGTTCCCTCCCAACCTGCTCCAGCGCCCGGACGCAGGCATCCCGATCCCCTTGCTCGTAGGCCCACTGCAGGCTCGCCGCCGCCGTGCTCAGGGCCTGGGCGGCGATCTGGCCGGCGGCGCCTTTCAGGGTATGGGCCAGCCGGATCAGGCCTTCCCGATCACCGGTTCTTGCCGCTTCCCGCAAGCGCTCGTGGTAGTCGTCGTAGTGGCGCCGGAACACGCCCAACAGGCGTCGGCAGGAGTCCGCCTTGCCGTTCAGGCGGGCGAGGAATACCGCCGTATCGATGCCCGGCAGGTCGGCCAGGTCTCTGTCCCCGGTGGCCTGCGGCCCGGCGGCGGATCGGGCGCGGGGTCCCGTCCATTTGATGAGGACGGCCAGGAGCTCGTCCTCCTCGAAGGGCTTGGGCAGGAAATCGTTCATGCCAGCCTCCAGGCAGCGCTCCCGGTCGGCCTTCATGGCGTTGGCGGTGAGGGCGATGATCGGCAGGTCCCGGCGATGGGCCAGGCGCCGGATTCGCCGGGTCGCTTCCAGGCCGTCCACCAGGGGCATCATCATGTCCATGAGGACCGCATCGTAGGGAATCGGGCTGCTCAGCCGGTCGATGGCCTCGTGGCCATCGGCGGCGATGTCCACTTGGGCGCCGGCTGATTCGAGGATGCACAGGGCCACCTGTTGGTTGAAGGCATTGTCCTCGGCGAGCAGGATGCGGGTTCCCTGGATATCCCTCCGGGACGGGCCCGCTTCCGCTGGGTACGAACCGGTTGTGTCCTCGGGTATGCCGAAGGGAAGGGTGAAGCGGAAGGTGCTGCCTCGCCCGGGGGCGCTCTCCACCTCCAGATGTCCGCCCATCAATTCCACCAGGTGCTTGCAGATGACCAGGCCGAGGCCGGTGCCGCCATAGCGGCGGCAGGTTGACGAGTCGGCCTGCATGAAGGACTGGAAAAGCCGGGACTGCACCTCGGTGCTCATGCCGATGCCGGTGTCGGCGACGGTGAATTGAAGCCGGATGCTGTGCTCTTTCCGTTCTGCCACCCGGCAGGCGACGCGGACTTCACCCGTGTCGGTGAACTTGGCCCCATTGGCGATAAGGTTGGTCAGGATCTGGGTGAGCCGCAGGGCATCGCCTTCCAGCCTTGCCGGCACATCCGGGTCGATGGCGAAGACACAGCGCAGCCCCTTTTCCTGGGTGAGGGACTCGGCCAGGGCCTTGAGGTTGCCGCAGACGGCGGCGGTGTCGAAGGGCGCCTGGTCCAGCTCCAGCCGGCCGGCCTCGATCTTGGAAAAATCCAGGACGGCGTTGATGATGCCCAGCAGCCCCTTGGCGGCCACGGAAATTTTTTCCAGATAGTCCCGGACCCGGGGCTCGCCGGGCAGCTTGAGGGCCAGGTTGGAGAAGCCGATGACGGCGTTCATGGGGGTGCGGATTTCGTGGCTCATGCGGGCCAGGAATTCGCTCTTGGCCCGGCTGGCGCATTCCGCCTCCTCCTTGGCCTCCTCCAGCTCCCGGGTACGCTGCTCCACCAGTTCCTGCAAATGGTTGCGGTGGTGGTCCAATTCCTCCACGAACAGGTAGTGCTCGGAAATATCCCGCCCGATGCCGGCGATGCCCAGGATTTCCCCGTCCTCGCCGCGCACGGGGGTACGGATGAGCTGCAGGATCTTCTCCTCGCCGGCGGCTGTCTTCAGGACCATCTCGTCGCAGCGGGGCCGGCCGGACTGGAGTACCGCGGCGTCCAGCTGGGCGAAGGCCTCGGCCACCTCCTGCGGCCAGAAATCGGCGGCGCAGCAGTCCCGGGTATCCTCCGGGGCTTCGCCCACCATCTCGGCATAGGCCCGGTTGACGGTCAGGAAGCGGCAATCCCGGCCCTTGATCCAGGCCGCGTCGGGAATGCTGTCCAGCAGGGCACGCAGGATGGACTTCTGGTGCACAAGGGCCACCAGGGTGGAGCGGAAACAGAGCACCGCCTCGGCCATGGCCTGGATATCGTTCCTCGGTTCCCGGCTGAGGGCTTCCACCTGGGGCAGGAAAACCGCATGGCCCTTGTCTCCGCACAGGGCCTGCATGGCGGCGGCGATGGCGTTCAGGCGCCGGGTCATGCCCCGGGCAGCCAGGTAGGCGAAGCCCATGGTCAGCAGAAGGCCGGCCAGGCTGATGGCCGCCAGGCGCTGGAGGGTGCGGTCGAATTGCCGGTCCAGGTCGGCCGCCTGTCGCAGGATGGCTGCGCCATGGGCGTCGCTGGCAGCCCGGGCGGCGGCGAAAAAGACCGAGAATTCCCGGTAGGCGTCCCCGGCGTAGGCCCGGGCAGCCTGGGGGTCCGTCGCGGCGATGTCGGTGGCGTCGAGGGCGATGCGCCGGTAGGCCTTGAAGGAGCGGATCATGGATTCCCGCAGTTCCTCCGCGGAGGCCGCCAGTTGGGCGACCTGGGCGTCGATGGAGGAAAAGCGGTCGGCCAGGTCGGCGTGGCGCCGGGCGGCCGCGCCGGCTCCCAGGCGGCCGGCGGCAGCCTGCTCCAGGGTGTCGGTCACCAGGCCGTGGATGACGATGAGGGACTCGTTGAGGTTGTTGATCCGGGACATCTCGCTCATCTGGACCTGCTGCTGGCTGCTGGCGGCGGTGAATTCGGTCTTGAGGCTGTAGAGGAGCCAGGCCACCAGGGCGCCCAGCAGGGCCATTGCCACCAGGGTGGGGCGCAGGAAGCGGGGAAGGAAGCGGGAGCGCAGCCGCTGCGGCCGTATCGGGATGAACCCGTCGTCCCTCGGGTGCGGGCCGATTTCCTGCGATGTGGCTGCCATGCTTCCCCCCTGGATCGACCCCGCTGTCCCCGGGCGGGGGCAGAAGCCGAGTTATGCCGATGATTTGGAATCTAATCAAACCGCCGTCATGGCCGAATCCGGTGGGGAACTGATGTGGAGGTAGGGGAAGACTGTAGTCGATGGAGCAGTTACCCGAATAAAAATGCAAACAATTGGATCGTTTTTTCCATGGGGTGGTCGAATCGCCTAGGTCGCAGCGGCGATATCGGACATGTGCGGCCCCCCGCCGGAGAAAAAGGAGGTTCCCATGGCACTTTCCACCCAGGACCAGACAATTCTTCAGGAGATGGATCTCACCGATGACGAAATAGAGCAGCGCAAGGCCTTCCTGGAACTCCACGCCGACGATGTGGCGCTGCTGCGGCAGATGGACAGCCTGGCCCGCCAGTATGCGGACCCGGTGATCGAGGAGTTCTACGGACACATCATGTCCTTCAAGGAAACCGCGGAATTCTTCCGCGACCCCGCCACCCTCAGGCGGGTGAAACAGCAGCAGAAGCAGTACTTCCTGGACCTCACCAGCGGCGAATACGGGCGGGAATACACCGCCAACCGGGTCCGCCTGGGCACCATCCACCAGCGTATCAACCTGGCTACCAAGTGGTACCTGGGGATGTTCAATTTCTACCTCCGGAACGTCGCCAAGCGGCTGACCTCCGCCAATCCGGACGAGCCGCAGAAGGTCCTCTCCACCCTGATGTCCCTGGTGAAGATCATCTTCTACGACATCGGGGTGCAGGTGGATACCTACATCTATCAGCGGGAGCGCACCATACGCCAGCAGCAGGAGGCAATCCGGGAGCTGTCCACCCCGGTGCTCCAGGTGCGGGAACGGCTCCTCATCCTGCCCATCATCGGCATCATCGACACCTACCGGGCCCGGCAGCTCACCGAAAACCTGCTGAAGGCCATCCGGGACAACCGGGCCAAGGTGGTGGTCATCGATATCACCGGGGTGGCGGCGGTGGATTCCCGGGTGGCCAACCACCTGCTCCAGACCGTCGCCGCCGCCAAGCTCATGGGAGCCACCGTCATCATCACCGGCCTGTCGGCGGAGGTGGCCCAGACCCTGGTCACCCTGGGGGTGGACTTGTCCAGCCTGAATACCGTCGGGGATCTCCAGGGGGGTATCGAGGAGGCCGAACGCATGCTCGGCTACAAGGTGATTTCCACCCGCGACGCAACTGCATCCTGAGGAGGGGGCATGGCCATTCCTATCCTGAAGCAGGGCGATATCCTGGTCGCTTCGATCCAGGCTGACCTGGGGGATCGGGATCTCATCCTGCTGCGGGACGAGCTGGTGGAGAAGGTCGGGCGGCACCGGTCCAAGGGCGTGGTGGTGGATGTGACCGCCCTGGACGTGCTCGACTCCTTCGCCGTCCGGACCCTGCGGGGCATTGCCCACGTCACCCAGCTGCGGGGGGCGACGACGGTGGTGGTGGGCATCCAGCCGGAGGTGGCCTTCGCCATGGTCCAGCTGGGGCTGCGCCTGGAAGGCATTGATACCGCCCTCGACCTGGAGGAGGGCATGGAAATCCTTTCCCGCAACATCAAGGGAAATTCGGCCCATGACTGACGAGGTGCGGATTCCCATTCGCCACGATGGAGACATCGTCACTGCCCGTCAGCTCGGACGAGAAATGGCTACCAGGATCGGATTTGCCGGCAGCGACCTCACGGTCATCGCCACGGCCATTTCGGAAGTGGTGCGCAATATGGTGGTCTATGCCGGTTCCGGGGAACTGCACCTGGCCCCCGCCCAGTACGGCGCCAAGCAGGGCATCCTGATCGAAGCCAGCGACCAGGGGCCGGGCATTCCCGACATCGACCTGGCCATGATGGACGGCTACTCCACCGGCGGCAGCCTGGGCCTGGGCCTGCCGGGCGCCAAACGGCTGATGGATGAATTCGCTCTGGTTTCCGCGGTCGGACAAGGAACGACGGTGACCATGAAAAAATGGAAACGATGAACCACGACATCCCGGGTATCGAATGGGCTGTCGCCCAGCGCCCCCTGCCGGGGGAGCAGGTCAGCGGCGACTATTACGTCGTCCGGCCCCTGGCTGAAGGCGTCCTGCTGGCGGCCATCGACGGCCTGGGCCACGGCCCCGAGGCGGCCCGCGCCTCCCGGACAGCCGCCGAATGTCTTACCTGCGCCTCGCCGGGCCGCAGCCTGGATGCCATGGTGCGGGAATGCCACGAAGCCCTGCGGGGCACCCGGGGCGTGGCCCTGACCGTGGCCATCTACCAGGCCGCCTTGGGAACCCTGCAATGGGCCAGCGTCGGGAATGTGGAGGGCGTCCTGTGGCACCGGCCCGGCCAGCCCGATTGCCAGCGCCAGTGCGTCACCCTGCGGGGGGGCGTGGTGGGCTACCAGATGCCCAGCCTGCACGTGGCTACCGTGGCGGCGGAGGCCGGCGACATCTGCTGCCTGGCGAGCGACGGGATTTCCTCGGGCTTCGTGGAGAAGACCCCGGCCTTCCTTGAACCCCGGCGGCTTGCCGACTACATTTTGGAACGCTACGGCAAGACCACGGATGATGCCCTGGTCCTGGCCGTGCGCTTCGGAACGGAGGGGCCATGACCGACGGCGGCCTCGCCCTCCTCGCCCAACAGTACGGCAAGGCCCTGGGCGACTTCCTGGTGAAGTTCGACGAAAGCGCCCGGCTGGAGGCCTACGAACTGGGGCGGCAGGCCCTGAACGAGGGAGTCGCGCTGCTGGATGTCATCACCATCCACCACCTGACCCTCAACCGTTTCATGGCCGACGGCAGGATCAACCAGACCTGGCTGTCCCGGGCCAGCGAATTCCTGGGCGAGTGCCTGAGCCCCTTCGAGATGAGCCAGCGGGGCTACCGGGAGGCCAACCAGGGGCTGCGCCGCATGAACGACGTACTGCGCCAGAAGAACGAGGAAATCAGCCGGGCCAACCGGGAACTGGAAGCCTTCAGCTATTCCGTGGCCCACGACCTGCGGGCCCCGTTGCGGAGCATCGACGGCTTTTCCCGCATCCTGCTCCGGGACAACGCCGACCAGCTGGACGACGCCGGCCGGGAATACCTGCGCCTAGTGCGGGAATCGGCCCAGCGCATGGGCCAGTTGCTGGAGGATATGCTCAACCTGGCCCGCTATTCCCGGGCCG
The DNA here is from genome assembly GCA_050259815.1 of Actinomycetota bacterium. Lineage (GTDB taxonomy): Bacteria > Pseudomonadota > Gammaproteobacteria > Burkholderiales > Rhodocyclaceae > JAGTRP01. The sequence continues at coordinate 6,667 of JBLNBI010000439.1, forward strand.
AGATGCACTTCCAGCCGGTGGACCTGGCCGCCCTGGCCCGGGAGGTGATGGAACGGGTGCGCCAGGAGGATCGGAACCGCAAGGTGGATTTCATCGTCCCCGATACCCTGGTTGCCCAGGGCGACCCCGGTCTCCTGACGGCAGTCCTGGAGAACCTCCTGTCCAACGCCTGGAAATATTCCCGCCCCCGGGACGTGGCCCGGATCGAGTTCGGCTGGTCGCCGGAACACAGCGCCTATTTCGTCCGGGACAACGGGGTCGGCTTCGACATGGCCTACGCGGGAAAGCTGTTCAAGGTCTTTCAGCGCCTCCACTCGGTGGCCCAGTTCGAGGGTACCGGGGTGGGGCTCGCCATCGTCGAGCGCATCGTCGAGCGTCACGGCGGCAAGGTCTGGGCGGAAGCCCAGGTGGGGCAGGGCTCCACCTTCTATTTCACCCTGGCTGCCGAGCAGGCCTTGGCTATGAAAATCCCCATCCCCGGCGGCCTGACTCAGTAGAGCCATCACCCCCGGCAGAAGGCGGGGTTTTCCCCATGGATGCCGGTTTCGGGCAAGGGTCCAATGGCGGACACGATGGCCTTTCCCGCTGTTTCCTGAATTCCCTGGGAGGGCGCCTTGATCCAGGAAACCATGACCATGACCGACAGCCGTGCAGTCAAGCCGCGACCTGCGAACTTTGGCCTTGGGCAAAACGTCCTAGCAAGACTAAACCCCGAGACCCTGAAGGCCCCCACCGGGGTCCTTGCCGCCTTCTCCGGCACCTCCAGGGGATGTCTGGAATTCCCCGCTCCAAGATGAACCGCGGGCTTTAGCCAGGTCGAAAGGTCAGCATGTCAGCCCTGAAGGCGATTTTCTCCCGTCTGCACGTCGGAGAGCACGACCCCATGCCCCCGGGCGCAGAGGATCGGCGCTTTGCCGGCGACCGCCGGAAGGCCGACCGCCGGGGCAACGTCTTCCCCTTCTATGACCGGGAACAGCGGCTGCGTTTCGCGGCCCAGGCGGCCGGCTTCGGCACCTACGATTTCGACTGCCTGACCGGGCACAACCACCTGTCGCCGGAACTGAAAGCCATCGCCGGCCTGCCCCAGGACCGGGAAACGGTGACCATGGAACAGGTGGAGGCCCTCGTCCATCCCGACGACCGCCTGGGTTGGACGGAAACGGTGAAGGGGGCACTCGACCCCGCCGGCACCGGCGACATCGACTACGAACACCGCCTGGTGCGGCCGGACGGCACGGTGCGCTGGGTCCGCATCCGGGGCCGGACCTTCTTTGTCGATAGCGGGGAAGGGCGCCGCCCCCTGGCGGCCACCGGCATCGTCATGGATGTCACCGACGCCCGGGCCGCGGCCCGGAAGCTGGAGGACAGCGGGCTGGAATTGTCCGGTATCCTGGATTCGGCCATCGACGCCATCATCAGCGTCGATGCCGGGCAGCGCGTCGTACGGTTCAATCCCGCTGCCTGCCGGATGTTCCGTTGCCCGGTGGAGGAAGCCGTCGGCGCTCCCCTCGACCGCTTCATACCGGAGCGCTTCAGGACTGCCCATCAGAACCACGTCCAGCAGTTTGCGCAGGGAGGCGCCACAGCTCGGACCATGGGGCTCCCCGGCGTCTTCTCCGGGTTGCGGGCCGACGGCGAGGAGTTTCCCATCGAGGCTACGATCGCCAAGGTGCGGGTGGAGAACGGCTGGCAGATGACCGTTTTCCTGAGGGACATCACCGAGCGGGTTCGGGCCGAGGCCGCCCTGCGGCGCAGCAAGGAGGATCTGGAACAGGCTGTGCGGGGCGCCAATATCGGCATCTGGCATTGGGATCTAAGGACGGGTTCCGTCGACATGTCGGCCCGTTGCCGCCAGCTTTTCGGGGTGATGGTGGACGCGGCGCTGACCTTCAAGGATGTGATGGGGGCCATCCATCCGGAGGACCGGGAACGGGTCCAGGCGGCGCTGCAGCGGACCCTCGACGAAGGTATCGAATACAAGTTCGAGAAGCGCGTCGTCTGGCGGGATGGAAGCGTCCACTGGCTCGAATGCATCGGCCGCGAGCTGAATGACGAGCGGACGGGCAAAGCCGTGGGGTTGCGGGGCATCTCCCTGGAAATCACCGAGCGCAAGCGCCTGGAAGAGAGGCTGCTGGGCCGCAACGAGGAGCTGGAATACAGCATCGAGGACCGCACCGCCCAACTCATCCGGGCCAACGAGGCCCTGGAGCGCAGCAACCTGGAACTCCAGCAATTCGCCTTCATCGCCGCCCACGACCTGCAGACGCCGCTTCGTTCCATCAGCGGCTTCGCCCAGCTGTTGCGGAAGGACTACGAAGGCCGCCTCGATCCCCAGGCGGAGGCCTGGCTGGACCAGCTGGTGCGCTCGGTGCACCGCATGCGGGACGTGGTCCACGACATCCTGGCCTATTCCCGGGTCGAGTCCCGGGGCAACGCCTTCCGTCCCACCGACTTCAACGAACTGGTGGACGATGTCCTCGCCACCCTCGACGCCCCCATCCGGGAAACCGGCGCCCGGGTGGGCCGGGACAGTCTGCCCACCGTGCTGGGGGACCGGACCCAACTGGCCCAGGTGCTCCAGAACCTCATCGACAATGCCCTCAAGTACCATGGCGAGGTGCGGCCCGAAATCCATGTCTCGGCCCACCGGCAGGATGAAGGCTGGGAATTCCGGGTGCGGGACAACGGCATCGGCATCGCCGAGAAGCACCTGGAGAACATCTTCGACATCTTCCGCCGCCTGCACTCCCAGCAGGAATACCCGGGCACCGGCATCGGTCTCGCCATCTGCCGCCGGGTGGTCCATCGCCACGGTGGGCGCATCTGGGTCGATTCCCTGCCCGGCAAGGGCAGCACCTTCCACTTCACCCTGCCTGACCACCCGGAGGAGGCAAAATGAGCGTTCCCCTGACCACCCGTCGGCCGGCGGAAGTCCTCCTGGTGGAGGACAACATGGGGGACATCCTGCTTACCCGGGAAGGCTTCAAGCGTAGCGGCTACCCGGTCAACCTGCACCACGTGGAGAACGGCGAGGATTGCCTCGCCTTCCTCCGGAAGGAAGGTCCCTTCGCCGATGCGCCGACCCCGGACCTCATCCTCCTTGACC